>CAYSZA010000242.1:0-4828 GCA_964435275.1 uncultured Methanosarcinales archaeon
TGGCGATTAGCTGGCTTACTCCGTCAGGGGTTTGGCTCAATCTCATTTTTCAGTTCCGTTTGGATAGGTAAATAATAGCAGGTTAGCAAGTTAAATCAAATTGGAAATTTAGATAAAACGTATGCTGAAAATAATAGAAGTGCACAATCTAAATTTAATTAGAAAATGCAATATCTAAATATAATTAGAAACTATTTAAAAATATCATAGAAAGGAAAAATTCGGATTCCTGACCTTTCAGATCTTTACTCCTGACCGTTCACACCTTTAACCTTTGATCCAGATAAGGTAAAAGCTTATCAAAGTATCTGGTTACCACACAGGACTCCGTGCATTTTCCGCACCTGATACAGGCTTCACTTACACGCGGTGTTTTTCCTTCGAGAGAGATTGCCCCGACCGGGCAGGCTTTAACACAGATCCCGCAGCCTGTACAGCGGGAAAGCCTCGTAAATTGTTTTGCAGCCTCCTTAAAAAGGAAAACCGCTTTTTCTTTTGTTTCCGAACTTACAAGCAGATTCCCGTTTGAAAAAAACTTTACGGTTCCGGTTTCGGTTTTAACCAGCAACATTCCCAGGTCTTCCGCATAAACTGTACTTCCGAGGACATTGATAAAACCTGCAGCTTCCTTTTCCCTGATGCCTTTAACTCCTGCTTCTATGGAAAAACCTCCGGCTCTGCAGGGTGAAATTCCTCCAACGACTTCAATTTCAAAGTCTTCAATATTTTCTCTTGGAAGAACGGAAATTCCGAGCTCTTCGGCCAGCCTGAGCATTTTAGGAGGCAATTCCTTCCAGCGCCAGAACCCATGCTCCACGAATTTTTCGGAAAGCCCCCGGGATTTCGCCCATTCCAGCAGGAAAGCGTTCCATCTCGTGTGCATTTCCGGATGCAGGTCTTTTACCCTGGCGTATTCGGCAGCGAGGGCAGACGGGCAGAGCCAGCAGCCTACCCTTTCGAAACCAAGGTCATAAAGAGGATTGTAGGAGAGCTTTCTCCAGTGTATATAGAGCCACACTTCAATCGCCTTCCAATCCCTGATAGGGAAGATATTGAGCTGGGCAGGAACAAAAGGATTGGTCTCACTTGCTGCAATCCTTGCCCTTGAGAAAGACTCGTGCCTCCGCTTACCGTCAATTGTCAGGTAAGCCACGTCACTGGCTCCTTCTCGAGAGGAAGCTTTATTTCCCGCATCGATATCTCCTGCCGATGCCAGTTTGCAGACCTTACAACACCAGCGGAAATCTTTTGCAGGAGGTCCAAACTTTCCCACCTGCTCCCGGAAAACGGAGCCTGCATTTGCTTCCTTGAGAGGGATTCCCCTTTCCCGGCAAAAATCACGTACAAACTCGACAGTTTCCGGAAACTCAATCCCGGTGTTCAGGAAGAAAGCTTTGAGTTCCCTTTGCTTAATAGAAGAACGGGCCAGGTCAAGCACAACAAGGCTGTCTTTTCCGCCGCTGAAGGAGACATAAACAGGCAGGTTTCGGTATTCGTTCCTCGAAATAATCCCGCGGATAGTGTTGATTGCGTTTTTCCCAAGCACCTGAAGGTGTTTCTTATTGGCCTCTATGCATGCCTCAAGATTCGGAGTCTCAGAGTGAAGCGAAGCTTCACTGCTGTCAACCTTCCTGAGCCTGAGAACTTTTCCTCCTGCTCCAGTTGAAAATTCCAGTTCAATTCGGTTCTCGGGTCCAGGCTGAGCTCTCATATCTGGAAAGTCCGCGCCGTTGATTAAAGAAACCCCGTATCCTGTCAGGTTGCCTGCAGTCACAAGGACGAAGTCTCCTGCTTTTATGTTGCTGTCAAAGGCTTCAAGTGATTCTGATGCCACACTTTTTCCGTTGAGGTGCCTGTTTGTTTTCTTAAGTTCGACTTTCCTGTCTCTGGCTTGTATCAGGAGAATTTTTGCTCCCTGGAGGGAAGGCTCAAAACTATAGTCCATTTTCGAAAGTTCAAACCGGAGAATTCCGAAAACGAAGCCGTCCACAAGAACCTCATCAGTTTTATCCTCACCTGGGATCTTATTAAGAAGGACTAGCCTCTCTCCGAGGGGATTGCAGCCAAAAGCTGAGTAAAGCTGCCTGTCCAGGACTTCTCGTTCGTATGGAGAACAAAAACGGACATCTGCAGGCTGAGAAAGCTGAAGGGCTTCTCCTTTATTCCCGCACCTTCCGCATTCTTCCCCTATCAGGGGTAGATTACATTTTTTGCACCAGAAAATCTGATCGTCTTCATATTCAAAGCGCTGGAAGTTTTTTTTCTTCGGGAAAACCAGATCCGAACTTTTTTCAGAGCCAGGGCTCCTGCTGGAAGCCTGCTTTACCTCAGAAAACCTTCCTTTAGAACCTGTGGATCTGTTTTCTACTTTGTTTTTCCGGGTCTGAGAATCTTTTTTACCAGAAGTCCGGAAAGCTTTATTCTCCGGAGTTTTTTTGTCCGAATTCCGGGAAGCTTTATTATCCGAAGTTCGGGAATTTTTTTTGTCTGGATTGTTTCTCTCCGATTTCTTTTGACCCGAAGCCTGAAATTTTTCTTTTTTCTGCTGCATGGAAACTCTGGTTAATGGTTCAAGGAAATTGTTAAGTATTTGATCGTTCAGTTTTATGATTCAGTCTCACGGTGAATACGTTTATCAATATATTAAGATTGTGAAGCGTTGGACGCTCCATGGATCTGAAAGTTCTCCTGGCACTTCAACCAGAATCGAAGCTTAAAAAAGAAGCTCAAAAGTTCAGTAAAGAATCATCCTGATCGAAAAAGGATCGATCGTCTAACCAGGAAAGGTCATTTGATCCGCAAAACATCATTCTAATCTATAAAGGGATCATTCTTATCAACAAGAGTTCAATCCGATCAATAAAACCTCACTTCATTTACATAAATATAACTTTATTCATATATTAAATTTGTAATTTGAATTATATTTATGAATTATGAGTATATTAAGTTTCCTGCTATGGTAAGGGCTTATTTTCAAAGGTAATAGGTATGAAATATGATGTTGTTGTAGTTGGAGCCGGCCCTGTGGGGTCAACTGCAGCTCGGTATGCAGCTCTGAACGGGGCAAAGGTTCTTCTGCTCGAGGAGCATGCTTCCATAGGGTCTCCTGTAAGCTGCACCGGGCTTTTGAGTACACGGGCAGTTGCAGAATGCGAACTCAAACCTTCGGATGAATTCGTGTTCAATTCCGTACGCGGGGCTTTCGTACATGCTCCAGACGGGCAGTGCCTTCCAATCGATGGAAAGCAGACCAGAGCATATGTAGTCTCGCGGAAAAATTTCGACCGAGCCCTTGCAGTGAAGGCTGTGGAAGAGGGTGTGGATCTGTCTCTCAGGACAAGGGCTGTAGGACTCGAAAAAAAGAATTCGGAAGCCTCTAAGGAAGAACAGCAAAATTCTGAGCTAAAACTGAAGGTATTAAGGAACGGCAGGCCCGAAACGATAGATACATCAGTCGTGATAGGTGCCGACGGCGTGAAAAGCCGGATTGCCAGCTATGCAGGACTTGAGAAACCTGCCCGTGTACTTCCGGGCATCCAGATCGAAGCTCCTTATGCCTCGGAAGACAACGATTTTGTTGAACTTTTCCCGGGCTCTTCTGCTCCCGGCTTTTTTACCTGGACCGTGCCTGTTGACGAAAAAGTGTCAAGAATCGGGCTTGCCCTTGAACCCGGGCTTGCCAGGAAAGCCGGTAAAGAGAAGTGTTCTCCACTTATCTACCTTGAGAAATTCCTCCGCTCCAATCCTCATGTAAAAGCGAGATACTCAGGAGGTATGCTTGATTTTGTAGTAGGGGGAATTCCGATAGGCCCGCAGGAAAAAACGGTTTCGGACGGGATTCTACTGGCAGGTGATGCTGCCGGGCAGGCAAAACCCACGTCAGGAGGAGGAATCTACACCGGAGCTTTTGCGGCAAAAATCGCTGGAAAGGTTGCAGCAGAGGCTGCCCTTGAGGGAGATACCTCGGCAGAGAGGCTCTCCGAATATGACCAGCTCTGGCGAAAAGGGCTTGGAAAAGAACTTGAAATAGGCATGAAAATCCACGACTACATGGGAAAGCTGGAAGACAGGCAGTTAAATGACCTTATAGGTTCGTTAAATACTCCTTCAATTCTCAATACAATTACCGAGTACGGAGATATGGACCATCCGTCTATCCTTATGAGAAAGCTCATGTTTTCAGGAAACTCTTTAAGACTTATGAAAGCTTTTGGTACTTTCTTAAGGACACTCTTTTGATATATTTAATACCTTTTTTGTTTCCTATTTTCAATATTTTTGCAGCTTTTCTGTTTTTGATGCTTTCTACCACGTGTTGTTACTATTAGTATACTTTTGAAAACATTATAATAAATTATAAAATGATATTTTTTTAATAGTTTAAGTGTGTAATAAAGTAAGGAGATTCCAACGGGTGATTCAGCGGGGGTAACTATAGAAAAAATAAACATTCCGGGGGAAGTATGGACAAAAAATCAGTTATTGGAGCGGCTATTTGTATCCTTTTACTTTTTATTCTTTTAAATGCGGATAGCTTTTACAGCAGTTTGAACAGTGCTTACTACTGCGCTAAGTCGGGATCTGTGTATTTGCATATGATTGTACCCTAACTGCGCCTTCCTGCGTTTTACAGCTCATAGAGATGCGTAAAATGCAGGCTCTATTTTTTACTGGTTTCAGACTAAATGGATAAAAGGAACTTGAGGTTTCTGCTGCTTTTCAGGATACTCGGCGTACAAAGGATCAGGTTTCAGCAGGTATTTAATTTTGGAAAACACATTGATTAAAGGGGGGTAACTGTGAGTTCAAAAGGGGGTAACTATGG
>CAYSZA010000243.1:0-1815 GCA_964435275.1 uncultured Methanosarcinales archaeon
TCCTTCGAAAAGCATATAGAAAATTGAAAAGACATATCCTATAATGCCGTAGGCTGAGACCGCAAGTTCGGAACTGTACCTGAGTAGCATGTAGTTGTGCGCAAAGAGTACGAGAGCAAGCGAAAATTGCATCACGAAAGACGGAAGCCCGGCTTTGAGGATCCGGAGCAGGGTTATGAGTCTGAATCTCATGTCTTTAAGCCGGAATTTCAATTTTGCCTGGCTGCCAGCAAGGTAACACATTAGCAGCACTGCCGGGAGAGCAAAGGAAATTATTGTGGCAGAGGCAGCACCTGACATTCCCATGCCCATACGCATGACAAAAAGGTAGTCAAGCACGAAATTTACGATTACTCCTGCAATCATGATATTCATACAGAGCCTGGGTTTTCCGTCATTCCTGACCAGCGGATCAAGGGCAATTGTAAGGATCATAAAGACCGAACCCATAAAAATGACCCTGAGATACTCGCGGGCAAAAGCAAGGGCAGGTCCGCTGGCTCCAAGGAGCCCGATCGAGGTTTCACAAAAAACCAGTCCGGCTACAGTAAAAACTGCTCCTGTAAGAAGACACAGGGAAAAGGCGTTATGCACTATATCCAGGGCTCCGCTGAGATTTCCCTTTCCAAGTTGCAGAGCTGTAAGACTGGATGCACCGATGCCGATCATTAGTCCTATGGCTATTATAACCATATAAGCAGGATAGGCAAGGGTGATTGCTGCAAGCCCCTGGCTCCCGATAGCGTTTCCTATAAAGAAGCCGTCGATAATCCCCTGGATTCCGGCAATAATAACCCCCACGACGGTCGGGAATGCAAATTTCAGGAATAGATTTACTATGTTTCCTGACCTCATTTCCTCGTCACTTACCATTGCAGGTCCTCCATACGCTTCAAAGCTGCTTTTTCGGAGGCCTGACTTTGGAGCTCCTTATCCGCTTTTTCTGTTGCCGGGTGGAAGAACCTGCTCAAAGAGAGGCAGGTAGCATAAAGGTAAGTGGTATTATGCTTATGTAGAGATTGGTGTTTTCTTAGACTTTTATATATTTTTGGGAGACAAAGGTAATAAGTTTCAATTCTCCCAAACAATTTTAATGGGGTCATATCTCATCCTGGACGAAGCTTCAGAAAATATGCAAATTCAAATATAGCTGCCCTGTTGCGGAATTAATTAGCCTGTGTAGCCGAACCGGTACCTGCATATAATCTGTGGGTTACTTTATGCTGCATCCCTGCAGCACTTTTCGTTTTATGAAGCTTCATCGTTTATTGAGCGTAAAAGAGGATTCAAACGAAATCAAGAATCCTGCGGGCTATGCAACAAGGCAGGTAAAACCATGTTCAGATAGTTATCTGGTCAAGGCTAATTTTATGTGCTAAGAAATATTTATGTATATATATACATTGTCACTCTTTTTTGTTTTAGCGGGTTATTTAACCTGAAATTTCAAAAAAGTCAGACTAAGCAAAATCACTCAGTTCCCGGCAAACTCTGGCATCATAGCTTCAAAGTTATAAGCATACGCAATATGGTTCAGTTAAATCCGGAAACTCTGAAGTGAACTGTTAAATTTTCGGGCAGTGATAAGATCAGGAACTGAATTATACTTACAGGAGCATGCAGGTCTAATTCAGGTTTGAGATCCTCAAGCTAAAAAAGCTCTCCCTATTATGAAAAAGATTTCTGGCTTACCATCCATTTTTTATGCGAGAAGCACCTTTACGTTTTATACCGAATCTACGTCGTACCATTTATTACCTGCAACTATTACTCATACTTGTCATCTGTAACTATTAATCTTACTTGTTATCTGTA
>CAYSZA010000243.1:1915-4784 GCA_964435275.1 uncultured Methanosarcinales archaeon
ATCTGTAACTATTAATCTTACTTGTTATCTGTATTATCACCTGTGATTATATCTGAACTTCTTACCTCCAGCACGCTGCTAAACTTTTCATATTAACTGTTTACACAGCCCTTTCTTCATAAGTATAAAAATCTTCCAGCTACCGGAAGGAAAAACCTGATCTGATATGTTTGATAAAAATTTGATATGTACCCCCCCTGAAGTCCTTGCTCCCGCAGGTGATGAAGAAGCCCTGCTTGCTGCAATTCGAGGGGGAGCTGATGCCGTTTATCTCGGGGTTGGCGAATTCAATGCCCGTCAGGGTGCGAGGAATTTCACGCTCGAAGACCTTGGTGCAGCAGTGAGGCTAGCCCACTCCCACGGGGTTTTTGTTTACCTGGCCCTCAACATCCCGATCAAGCAAAAAGAGCTGCAGCACGCGCTTGAGATAGTAGATCGGGCATATGCAGCCGGTATTGATGCAATTATCCTGCAGGACATGGGGCTCCTCAAGCTTTTAAAGGAAATCTATCCGGACCTGGAGCTTCACGCAAGCACCCAGATGACTATCCATAATAAAGGAGGAGTTGATTTTGTAGCAGGTCTCGGAGCAAAAAGGGTTATCGTCTCAAGGGAACTTACTGCACCTGAAGTAAAGGATATTGTGGACCACTCGGATGCGGAAATCGAGGTTTTCGTCCATGGGGCCCTTTGCTATTCCTATTCGGGCAAATGCCTTTTCAGCAGTTTCCTGCACGACAGGAGCGCTAACCGGGGAGCCTGCGCCCAGCCCTGCCGGCGTCGGTACAGATTCTTGGTAAACGGCAGGGAAATTGACGAAAGGCATGCTGAAGGCAGTTATCCCATAAGCTGTGCCGAACTTTCCACACTCACGGGACTGGAGGAAATAGTAAAAACAGGGGTTGTAAGCCTTAAAATTGAAGGACGGATGAAAAAACCCGAATATGTTACTGCGAGTGCGGCTGCATATAAAGCTGCGGTCGAGGGCATCTGCAGCCCGGGAGAAAACCCGACAAAAGAGGAACTTGAATCAAGGGAAGACGAGCTTGCGAAACTCTTTTACAGAGGCTTTACGAAGGGTTTCATACTCGGGGAAAAAGGGGTGTCTCATCCCAAATACAGCTCAAACTACGGGGCGTTCCTTGGAAAGGTGCTTGATATTTCTCGTTCAAAAGGGAACACAAAACTTACAGTCCGGCTAAATGAGGATATCCAGGTAAAAGACGGCATAAGTATTTTCACACGGGAGAGAATGCTCGGTTCGGCAGTTACAGGCATAATTACGATTGCAGGCGAACATGTAAAAAGTGCAGAAAAAGGTGAAAAAGTAGGGCTTGAGATCAGCTCGAAGACCGGAAGAGCAGTCCAGAGAGGGGATGAACTTTACCTCACAACAGACACGCAGCTCCTCGATATCCTCCAGAAAACAAAACTGAAAGCACTTCCTGTAAGCCTGAAAGTGAGAGCCAGAAAAGGAGAGCGGTTTGCGGTTGTAATTGGAGATGAAAGCCGAAAGCTAGGAGAGGGCAGAGAAAGAACTTCTATTGTGGAATTTTTAGACGATTACGTCGTCCAGGAAGCCGAAAAAGTCCCAACCACGGTTGAGCAGATAAGAAAAGCAATGGAAAGCCTTGGAGAAACCCCTTTTGAAGCCACTTCTATAGAGATCGAAGCTGATGAAAATATTTTCATCCCGGTTGGCGTGCTGAAGAACACAAGAAGAAGAGCCTCAGACCTTCTGCTGGATAAAATCCTCAGTATACATCAGAAAGAAGAAAAACACCCTGTTCTGGTAGATTTCAACTACCTGTGCAATTCTGAGAGCAGGTCGACTGAAGCCAGTAATAGAGAAGAGATCGTTCTCCCTGTCAGTAATACCCGGGGAAGAAATCCGGCTTCAAAGCGCCTTCTTCTTAGCGTTGAAATAAACGAAAGTTCCTCTCTGTTTAAGGCTGCATTTGCCGGTGCAGATATAATCTACGTCCCGATCTCAAGATTTGAAGAGCTGACCGCGCCTGAGAATGCGGAAAAGCTTGAGGATTTGAAAGCTGAAGGGGTCGAACTCGTATTCAGGGCTCCCCTGATAAATCATGACAGTGAACTGGACGAACTCAAGCCCCTGCTAGAAAAAGTAAAAGCCGCAGGCTTCGGGATAGCCTGTTCCGAGCTGGGGGCCGCACAGCTTGTAAAAGAGCTTTCCATACCCTTTGCCGCAGGAAAGGAGTTCAATATTTTCAACGCTTTTACAGCCAGTACGCTCTACCAGGCAGGAGCATACAGAGCAACCCTTTCGAGTGAACTGAACCTGAGCGAAATAAAAAACGTCTGTGAGATGCTCCAAACCTGCAGGGATGCAGGACAGACCGAAATTCTCGTTTACGGCAGAGAACTTCTGCTTATTACGGAAAACGACCTTTTAAAGCCGCTTATTGACAGAAGAATGGTAAGAAAGGACAGCGAAGTGTTTCTTGTTGACCAGGGAGGTTCCGAATTTCCGGTAAAGCGCCTGGGAACCCGGACCCTGATTTATAACTCAAAAGTGCTTGATATGCTGAAATATGTCAAAAACCTGAGAGGGTATGGCGTGGACGTACTCCGGCTTGATCTTTCATTCAACACCGAAGCCGAGACAACAGAGATTATAAAGGCATATAAAGAAGCTATTGCAGGAAGAGAAACCAGGTTGAAACCTGAAAGAGGAGTTGAGTATACAACAGGGCACTATTTTAAGGGAGTTTAAGGTGAAAACAAGCAATCAGGGTTTTCAGAAATTCCGTTTAATCCTTTTGCCTGAGTGCTATTTAGATGCACCGAAACTTTCGATCTTCCAGCATATGGTTGATGCTTTAATTATAAATTTCCAGAGTAA
>CAYSZA010000244.1:0-4783 GCA_964435275.1 uncultured Methanosarcinales archaeon
CCCTTGATCTTTACCTCAGGCCCGCTTTCAGGACTTGCTCCTATGGCTTCAGGGGCAGTCCTTACATCGAAGTCGCCTCTGACAGGTACAGTATTTAGCTGGAATATGGGAGGGGGTTTCGGGAGAGAACTCAGGAGAGCCAGAATTGATGCCCTTATCATTAATGGAAAGGCAAAAAGGCCTTCGTATATAGAAATAGGGGAAGGAAACGTTGAAGTCGCACCTGCAGAACAGCTCTGGGGAAAGAATATCAGAGCCTGCACTGAAGCTTTGGAAAGTAGAGGTAGCGTAGCCTGTATTGGCAGGGCAGGAGAAAAACAGGTTCTTGTTTCCTCTTTTCTTGTTGATTCAATCCACAGTGGAAGAGGAGGTCTCGGTGCGGTTGCCGGCTCAAAAATGCTCAAAGCCGTGGTTGTAAGAGGGGAAAAAGAGCTTATTCCTTCCGATCCCGGGAAATTCCGTGCGCTTGAGGCAAAAGTCTTGAAGCTTTTTGACGCAAGCCCCGTACTCTCCAAAGGACTTGCAAGTTACGGCACACCTGCGCTCGTAAAATTACTGGATTACATGAATCTTATCCCTACAAGAAACTTTTCCGGAAGAGGAACTACCTTTGCAGATACACTTTCAGGAGAGAGTTTCAAATCCGCCTTCGAGCTTGAAGAAAAGAGCTGCCCTGGCTGCCCCCTGGGGTGCAAGAAAAGTGTTAAAGAAACAGGACAGATTGTGCCTGATTACGATTCCCTGTGGGCCTTCGGGTTTAATCTTGAGAATCCTGACCTGAATTCCGTACTCACGGCTGACAGGATATGCAAGGATTACGGGCTTGATCCGATATCGGCAGGCTCTGTACTAGGTGCGTGCACAGAACTTAAACCGGGAATAATCGAAACTGATGGGCTGGAGTCGCTACTCTCGGAAATAGGGGAGGGAGAAAAATCCGGCAATGGAGCCAGGAAGTATCTTTCAGGGCTTGGAAGAGAAGATTTAAGCATGGATGTGAAGGGGCTCGAACTAGGAGGTTTTGATCCGCGAGGGATAAAGGGGCAGGCCCTTGCTTATGCCACGTCCAGCCACGGTGGAGATTACCTGACTGCCTTCATGGTAGGGCCCGAGGTGCTTGGAAAGCCTGTGAGTCTTGATCGCCTGAGCCTTAAAGGAAAAGCAGGTATCCTCCAGGTCTTTGAAAACCTGACTGCCTTACTTGACTCTCTGGTCTTCTGTCCCTTCTCGGGCTTTGCCCTCAACGAAGAATTATGCTCAGCCCTCCTTTTTTCGGCCGCAGGTATGGAAATCTCGCCTGCGGGACTCCTTAAGATCGGAGAGAGAATCTATAATCTTGAGAGAGTTTATAACCTTAAAGCAGGTTTTACCCGGAAAGACGACACTCTCCCGGAAAGGTTGTTTGAAGATGAAGGAGAGAAGGAAGGTTACGGGCTTTCCAGGCAGGAATTTGAAGATGCGCTTCAGGAATATTACCATTACCGTACCTGGGACGAAGATGGAGTTCCAAAGACGGAAAAGTTAAAGGAGCTTGGGTTAAGCTTTTAAGTAGAACTGAAAGACAGCGCAGGTAGTGTAAAAAGTACGGAATGGGACCCCGAAAAGCCTGTCAAAGAAAAGACAGGAGGAAGTTCAGGGACTCTTCCTTTACCGCAATCTCTATGAAAGTAACGAAGTCTGCAGAGTAAAGAATTTTCCTTTTGAAATCCAGTATTTCCTTAAATCCAGTACTTTCTTTAGCACGGATTTTCCGGAGATTTCAGATAGTCTTCCCTGAAAGCCAATCTAAAGACAGAAAATCTCTCACAAGCGTTATATAGTCAAGGATAATTAATCGTATTAGTTCTCGACCTGTAGATGGGTTCTGCAGGCACTCCAAGTTCGGAACATTTTCCAGTTTTTCCGTGCAGGACATTAAGCAATGCAAGGACGGAATAAGAGACAGGCTTAAAAATTAGGAAAGCCTTCTTATACTACTTTACCGGAGCCGTGGAAAGTTTTCCGGCAAATCCGGAATGGCGTTTACATCTTATTTATAAACATCTTAAAAACGTATGGGAGAATCGTTATGAAACAGCAGGTAGAAGTAAAGGACCTCAAAGAAGGAAAATATGTAATCATTGATGACGAAGCATGCGTCATAAAGAGCATTACCAAATCCAAGCCGGGAAAACATGGAGCTGCAAAGGCAAGAGTAGAGGCTATCGGTCTCTTTGACGGCCAGAAGCGCTCCTATATCGGTTCCGTCGCAAACAAAATCTATGTTCCGATCGTGGAAAGGAAGAGCGCGCAGATAATCTCGATTACCGGCAACATTGCCCAGCTTATGGACATGGGAGACTTCTCAACCTTTGAAATCGTAATTCCTGATGAGTACAAGGATAAGGTCAAAGAGGGCGAAGAGGTTTCTTACATCACAGCCCTTGGCAAGATTAAGCTAGATATACGGACATAAACTTCCAGAACTTAGGTGAAAACTCAGGTTAAAAGCCTGAGTCATTCTTTTTTTAAGCAAATAATTTCACATAGGTTAGATTATGTTTTTACCCAATTCTTTTATAGATGCTCTTGCGGACTATGAATCTGCACGTTACGTTGTCTTCGGCGTGCCTTTTGACAACACCTCTTCTTACAGGGCAGGCAGCCGCTGGGCTCCAGACGCCATGCGGCAGGTCTCGGCAAATTTCGAAAGCTATAACCCGACTTTTGATATTGATCTTGTTGACCTTCCCATCTATGATGCCGGAAACCTGGAAACTTCAGCGTCGGTTGACGAGACCCTGCAGAGCCTTTACGAAGCTACAAAAGACCTCCTGAACGATGGAAAACTTCCCATTATGCTCGGGGGAGAACATTCCCTGACCTTTGCTATGGCAAAAGCCTGTGCCGAGATCGCAGGGGATGACTTTGGGGTTCTTATTATGGATGCCCACTTTGACCTCAGGGAAGAATACAGGGGTTTTAAGCATAACCATGCCTGTGTATCTCGGAATATTCTCAATCAGGTTACAAAGAATCTGGTTTCCATAGGGATAAGAAGCGGCCCGGAAGAAGAATGGGTTTTTGCCAGGGAAAATAACCTGAAGTACTATACAGCCGATGATGTGGAATCCACAGGTATGGTAGAGATCCTAAAAGAAGCCCTCGAGTGGCTGGACTGCAGCCAGTTATACCTTTCCCTTGATATGGATGCCATAGACCCGGCTTATGCCCCTGGCCTCGGCACGCCTGAACCTTTCGGCCTGAGTGCGAAGGACGTAAGGACAGCTATAAGGATGCTTGCTCCGTTCTCGATGGCTTTTGATATCGTGGAAATTGCCCCAGAGTATGATTCCGGGCAAACAGCCATGCTGGGGGCAAAATTAATGAGAGAGTTTATTGCTTCCCATGCGAAAAGCTGCAGGAAAGCGTAAGCTACCAGAACAGAAAGGCATATAAAGAACTCGCAATTGATATAGCAGGCTCGGTCTCTTGCGAGCTCAGAGACTGGTGGAAAAGGAGGAACTTCTTAATTCCAGACTTCTCCATTTTATCTAGTATTTCTTTCTTCAGTAAACTTTTTTTACGGATATTGTGCACGCCAGATAGCTATGATCTTATCAATTGCTATGTACGTGTATTTTCCATTCTGTTCAATAGTAAGCACATTGTCTGCGCAGCTTTCTACTCTTCCGCTAAAGACGTCAGGACCCCCACAGTAGACGTCTACAACCTCACCTCGAAGGTGTTCCACTATAAAAGATTGCATTCTTCACACCTCAGATATTCTCCCATATATCGAACTCTTACCCTGATGGATTGAACAACTTCCTTTTTCGGAAAACAAACCGATCCAGCTGTTCGGAATTATATCCAGTTTTACTCAGGATTGGAAAACGAGTAGGATTTTACCTGTTCCGTTTATCCAATATATTATAACGATTTTGAAATATAAAATTTTGAGCTTATTGCCCCCACAGGGCTATTATTTTATCAATGGCTATATGGGTAAGTCTCCCTTCGTTGCTGAGTGTAAGAACGTTATCGGCACAGGCTACTACATTTCCCCTGAAAACATCAGGCCCACCGCAGTAAACATCTATATCCTTGTTGAGATAGTGTTCTACTATAAAAGATTGCATCATAGATTTCTCCTCCTGCGTATTTTCTTCGCAGCTTGTTTATTTAGCTGTCAGTCTGTTTGATGGCATGAACTGGCGGTCTTTATATCCGCAAATGCCCTTTAATTGTAACTATCCTTCATTCCATATAAATATATTTAGAAACTAAAATTGATTTTCAGGGTGCAGTGCCGTTAATCCATGAAAGAAAAATTAGCTTACTAACTCAGAGCCGTATTGCTCTCATGTCTTGTTTTCCCGTAAATAAAAAATGATTGGTAACCTCTTTTCTCCGGGTTTATTTGCTTCCGGTAACCGGGAAAGCTAAGTTTATCTGGAGAGATTTTATGAACCTGGCCTTCAATGAAACAGATTAAAATCGAAGCTGCCTGAAAATTCAAGGGAAAAGGTATCTCAGAGTTAAACAAATCAATTCTTACTCTCAAAACTAAGCGAATTAACCTTTTCTTTCGGAATCCTCAGATTCACAATCTTTATAGAGAAAAATATCCTCAATGCGGGCCCCGAAAAGCCTGGCAAGCTTGAAGGCAAGCTCAAGAGAGGGATCATATTTGCCCTTTTCAATCGCATGTATGGTTTGCCTTGTCACTCCCACTTTTTCAGCCAGGCTTTCCTGAGTAAGGTCATGCATTGCCCTGTAAACTTTAATACTATTCTTCATT
>CAYSZA010000245.1:0-4744 GCA_964435275.1 uncultured Methanosarcinales archaeon
TGAACTTCTTGCCTCCTCCGACCTCAACTACATAATCGTCGAGAAAGTCTTTAATTCCGGATGGGGTGAGGTGCTCAGGGCCGAAGATATCGCAGTAATTCCTGTTGTCGTGTTCATGCCGGGTGTTGTAGAGTTCCCTATCTTCCTCAGAGAGAGAATCTTCGGCACTGAATTCCAGAAATTCCTCATAAAGAAGGATCACGTCTTCAAGGTCCAGGAAGGCATCCGGTTTCAAGCTGGCTTCCTGTTCATTCAAGAACATCCGAAAAGCTTCATTTATCGTGGTCATAATATCCTGCAGCAGTACTTATAAACCATCATTTTTGCTGCAAAAGATTTTATATTTTTCTCAATACCTTTTGTAAAGGAGTAGACAGATAGTTTCCAAAGCTAACTTCTCTGGAAGCGCCCAGACATAATTTAACTAAAAGTTAAACGGTAAAACAAGAAATTAAAATTGAAGAGAAATTAGAAGAGAAGAAAAGAAAGAAAAAGAAAGAGAGGAACGGGTAATATCTCTGATTCGGGCTTTTTCTTCGTTTTTCGTCTTTCCCTGTTCTTTTTCTCACCTTTGTTTTTATGTTCCTTTGTCTTTTTTCCAATGTCAATTATTTTCGACCTTCAATGTCCAGCTCTAATTTATCTTTCAAATAGATTTCATCCTTTACATGGATTCAGGAGCTGAGATTCCAAGCGTATCAAGCGAGTTTGCAAGCACAATCCTTGCGCAGTTCACAAGGGACAGTCTTGCAGCCCTGACCTTTTCGTCCTCGGCAGCAATCACAGGAACGAAGCGATAGAACTGGTTAAATGCATCGGCAAGCTCGCGGGCGTAGATCGCAAGCACGTGAGGTTTGAGTTCGCGGGCTCCAAGATCGATTATGCTGTCAAACATTGCCATCTTCTTAATAAGATCGATTTCAGTATCTTCGACAAGTAGAGCAGGCTCGATTTTTGCAGAGGGGTCCCAGGCTGCTTCTTCTTTTGCTTTCTCGAGAATACTGCAGGCGCGGGCATGGGAGTACTGGATATAGGGGGCGCCCTGTTTCTCAAAGTCCAGAGCTTCTTTCCAGTTGAAAACCGTGGATTTTTCCGGGGAAACCCTTACTATATCGTATCTCACCGCACCTATTCCTACCATTTCTGCAACCTGTTTCTTGAACTCGTAAGAAGTTTCAGGACGGCGGGTTTCGACCTGCTCAAGGGCAGCTTCCGTAACCCTGTCAAAGAGCTCATCTGCACTTATAAACTGCCCGCGGCGAGTACTCATAGAGCCTTCAGGAAGAGAGACGAACTCGAAGATAACGACCTCAGGTTCCTTGATCCCTATTGCGTTCAGCGTTGCTCTGAGCTGGCCTGAAATCAACTTGTGGTCAGCTCCGAAAACATCGATTATGCGGTCTGCCTGTCCGGCTTTCCATTCATGGTAGGCAAGATCCCTGGTCGTGTAAAGGGAGGTGCCATTTGAGCGCTGGATAACAAGGGTTTTTTCAAATCCGTAATCCGAAAGGTCTACAACGAGGGCCCCTTTGTCCGTTTTCGTCCTTCCTGTAGCCTTGATCCGTTCGACAATATCGTGTACTGCACCGGATTTGAGAAAATTCGATTCATTGACAAACCTGTCATGGACAACATTCAAGCGAAGCAGGGTCTCCTTGATTCCGGAAACCGCCAGGGAAACTGCCTTATCAAAACTATCAATTGTTCTGACATCCCCAGCTTCTACCTTTTCCATAAGGGCATCAATCTCCTTTATGTACTCAGGATTCTTATCCAATTCAACATTGGCTTTGATATACACATCAGCAATGGCAGAGTCGGGTTTTCTGGAAAGGTCAAGCTCAAAACGTTCGCATGCCCAGGAAACTACTGCAATCTGGCGGCCCATATCATTGACATAATATTGTACCTCCACATCATATCCTGCTCGCCTGAGAATGCGAGCAAGAGTATCCCCGATAATGGAATTCCGGATGTGCCCTACATGCAGGGGACCGTTAGGGTTTGCTGATGTATGTTCAAGCAAAATTTTATCTTTCGGGGCTCCGCAGCCAAATTTCTCCTTCTCTTCCAGAACTGCAGCAACTGTCCTGTCCAGGTAGTGCCTGCCTGCATGGAAGTTAATGTAAGGGCCTGAAGCGTTTATCTCTCCTACATACGAATTGTCCGGGATTTCGATTGCGGAAACGATACGGGTTGCAAGTTCTTTCGGGTTTTGCCTGTACAGGCTTGCCAGCCTGAAAGCGACCCTGCTTGCAAGGTCAGCGTGAGAAGAGGTTTCGAAATAAAGTTCGGAATCTTCTATTTCAAGTCCGACCTTTTGGATAGCGTCTTTTAAGATTGATGTAGCCTGAGCTTTGAATTCCAGGAACAAGATAAATCACCTGTAAAAACTACGAAAACGATGTGAAACTTTAATCGCTAATTTTAATTTTTAATTTTAATTTACTAACTTTGATCCAGTGATCTAAGGACAGTTTAATTAAAAAAGTATTGGATAAAAAGTATTGGATAGGAGGCTGCACTCCTCAGGGGATCAGACTCCAGTACTGTACCTGAGAATTGCAGCAATGCCTCCGAAAGCGTTCATGAGCTGTGAACCTTCATCAAAGTCAGTAGATACGAAGATAACTTTTGCATTGCTCTTGTCAGCAAGTGCTGAGAGTTCATCTACGACATCGGTAACGTCCGTAACTTCAAGGGAAGCTCCACAGTTAGGACAGTTCCCAGCTGTCGGGGCAGGCTCCCCTGGCTTCCAGCGCCGTGTCCACTTATTTTCATATCCGCAAACGCTACATTTCGTGGTTATCCTTTCAGCTCGCAAATCTTCGGAAAGCAGGAGTACGTCCACAGCATTAATTTCAAGATTTGCCCGGACCTGACTTTCTCCATAGGCTACTTTGCCTGAATCAGCAATCAGCTCCTTGAAGAAGGCTCTGACAGCATTTTTCTGCCCCATAAGCTCAAGATCCTGCAATTTATCTCCGGCAGCATTCACCAGTTCGGAAAGTCCAGATTCGTCAGTATAAGCAGTATCAAAGAGCCCAAGGATTTTTTTCATAAGCTCGTGGTGCAGAAACTCCCCGGCGTAGAACTCTTCTTTCGTAGGAGAAGGTCCTCCTATCAGGATGCCTTTGAGATCTTTAGGTTCAACGGCCAGGAAGATCTCACTTGAAGCATCTCCTATCCTCTTGTAGAAATCATGGATAGCAATGAGCCTGAGCTGCTGGAAACGATGAGCACTCTGACCACCTTTCCTCTGCTTTCCCGGAACCGTTGAAGTCAGATTGCGCAAGGCCTGAATCCGCTTCCCAACCAGAAGCCCTATTGTAGCTTCCCTGCGGTCAAGTACCAGAAGTCCGAAGGTACCTTTATCCTTGAGCATCTCCTCAAGGGGCTCAAGGTAGAAAGTGGAGTCACAGTGATACTTGTAAACAGTGATGGGCTCCGGAGGGACGATTACCTCGCTCTCCATGCTCGTCTTATTGGCTCCTATGTCTACGGCCCCTGTGAAATACACGATTCCATTTTCAGGAACCTTGTCAAGGTATCTGAGCCTTGAGAGGAGAGACTCTATGGCTCCCTGTACATTCGTTCTGGTAAGTTTGGACTTGATGTTTGCAGCCTGTCCGTGCTCTTCTTTCAACTGGTTTGTAACGTCGAAAATCTGCTTGTCAGGAGGAATATATAGAGTAATTAGTTCGGTACTTCTTCCCTTCTTATCCCTCAGCCCTTCAAGCTTTTTCTTAAATTCGTATTTTTCATGTGCAGATTGTTCAGTCATTTAAAAGTTCCCCGTAAAGAAAGTGACAAAATCCTGAGATTTCTGGTAAGTTTGAGGTTAAATCCATTATCGAGTTTTAAATTATATCCTTTACAGTTAAAATTTGTAAATTTAAGGCGAAATGAGCCGGATATTTAATAATTTGAACTTCAAATTGTCTTAAACTTCGAATTAACTTAAATGTGAGTTAATTTCAACTATTGAACCGCTTGAAGTCCTAAATGAAGCCTTTGAAGCCTCCTAATCCTTGGATCTGAAAGCATACTTTAAAGTTTTAATTTTGAGATTTCCAAAGTGCTATCTTAATAATTTTTGTTATTCAGTTCACCATTCATTTAGCTTTTAGGTTAGCTTAACAAGAATTAACGGAGGATTTGATAACGACAAATCACACAGTGAGTTCCTGTCTCAACCGAAAGCTGAATGTAAAAACCGCTCCGAACACGAAAAACTGAAAGTAAGAGTACGCTTGCTAAAAAACCGGCACTCTTAAATTCCTTAAAAAGCCAGTTCCCGTGCTGCGTAAACCTGTCCTTTTTCGTGCCCTGTAGATATCACTAGATGTGAGACATAATTTTACTCAAACTGTATATGTCTAGTTTAAAATTGGATTAATTCCCGCTGGAATTATATCCTAATTGAAACCCGAGTTTATATTTGTTTCTATCTCCCGACTTACTTTATATATTCACAGACATATAAAAATCTTCCTGTGTCTTACTTCATTCTTATTCTATCTTACTTCTATCTTACTTCGTTAAAACTCCAGATTCGTAAGTGGGAGATCTCAGTAAACCAAGACTGGGTAAACGGAGGTGAGGTAGCTAGGGCTGGAGTATTCAAGGTTGGAGAGGTAAAGATGGGATAAGTAAAGATGGGATAAGTAAAGATGGGATAAGTAAAGGTGGGATAAGTAAAGATGGGATAAGTAAAGATGGGATAAGTAAAGGTGGGATAAGT
>CAYSZA010000246.1:0-1478 GCA_964435275.1 uncultured Methanosarcinales archaeon
TCATTGATGGATTTAATGGTCAGGTCCTTTCCTTTCTTCATGGTTTCAATCGCGTCGGCTGCTGCAACTGCTGCCTGGATTGTTGTGATATACGGGACCTTGAAGTCCACGGCTGCCCGCCTGATCTTGGAGCCATCCCTGCGGGACTGTTTGCTTGTTGGGGTGTTGATTATAAGGTCAACTTCGTCCCTGCGCATCATATCTATAACATTCGGGCTTCCGTCGCGGACTTTCTTAACCGTATCCATGAAAACGCCGTGCTGTGCAAGGTAGTTCACCGTGCCCCTTGTACCCATTAGTTGAAGGCCTGCTGCCTGAAGTTTCCTGGCTGCTTCTACAAGTTCGGGCTTGTCGGCATTTCTGATTGAGAGGAAAACCTTTCCTGTAAGGGGCAGGAGATTGTCGGCTGCAAGTTCTGCCTTGTAGTATGCCCTTCCGAAGTCATAGTCAATTCCCATGACCTCGCCTGTGCTTTTCATTTCAGGGCCAAGGATGGGATCTGCACCCGGAAGTTTGTCAAAGGGCAGGAGAACTTCTTTTATTGAGACATGTTTGGGCTTTGGTTCTTCAGTATAGCCCAGGCTCTCCAAACTGTGCCCTGCAATGACTTTGGCCGCAATCTTTGCAAGAGGGATTCCGACAGCTTTTGAGACAAAGGGAATTGTCCTGCTTGAACGCGGGTTTGCTTCAAGCACAAAGACCTTTCCTTCTTTTTCTGCCATCTGTAGGTTAATAAGACCCTTGACTTTTAGGGCAAGAGCAACTTTGCGGGTATATTCCCTGACCTTGGCAAGTACCTCAGCTGAGAGGGACTGGGGTGGAATTACGCAGGCAGAGTCTCCTGAGTGTACACCTGCTTCTTCTATGTGCTCCATAATCGCCCCGATAAGCACATCTTTCTGGTCGCAGACTGCATCCACATCAATTTCACAGGCGTCTTCCAGAAAGTCGTCAATAAGAATCGGGTGTTCCGGAGAGACCCTGACAGCTTCTTTCATGTAGCGTTCAAGGTCGATTTCATCATAGACAATTTCCATTGCCCTGCCGCCCAATACGTAAGAGGGGCGCACAAGTACAGGGAAACCGATCCTCTTTGCAACCTCGATTGCTTCCTGCTGCGAAGTTGCATACCCGCCTTCAGGCTGCGGGACACCAATTTTCTGCATTAAGGTATAGAATTTCTCCCTGTCTTCGGCAAGATCCATGTCCTCAGGATCAGTGCCCATGATTACAGTATTGAGATCTGTCCTGCGCTTTAATTCCCGTTTCAGGGGGAGAGCAAGGTTTACCGAGGTCTGCCCTCCGAACTGTACGAGAACTCCGTCAGGCCTCTCCCTCTCGATTACGTTCATTACATATTCCAGGGTGAGAGGCTCAAAAAAGAGCTTGTCCGAGGTGTCGAAGTCAGTTGATACGGTTTCAGGGTTGTTGTTAATAATATGGGTTTCAATGCCTTCTTCCCTGAGTGCAGTAACTGC
>CAYSZA010000246.1:1578-4734 GCA_964435275.1 uncultured Methanosarcinales archaeon
TTTATGCCTGAAAGTTCGGCAATTTCCTTTATCGACATGCCTTTCTCGAGAGCATGATAAATAACAAAAAGACGTTCGCTTGTAGGAGTCTTTAAGAGAGTTTTAATTTCAGGCTCATCCCACTGTTTTATACCCAGCTGAGAGTCGATATCAAGGGACTTAAAAGCTTTTAGCAGAGACTCTTCAATTGTCCTGCCTATTGCCATGACTTCTCCCGTACTTTTCATGGCTGTAGTCAGAGTCTTGTCTGCAGTTACGAATTTGTCAAAAGGCCACCTTGGAATCTTCGTAATCACGTAGTCAAGAGCGGGTTCAAAAGAAGCAGGGGTGCTCTTGGTGACATTGTTTATAATTTCATCAAGGCTCATTCCGATTGCAATCTTTGCGGTTACGCGGGCAATCGGGTATCCCGTAGCTTTGGATGCAAGAGCTGAAGACCTTGAAACCCTGGGATTTACCTCGACAATGCGATAGTCGCCTTCCTTTAAGGCATACTGAATATTGCACCCACCTTCGATCTTGAGGGCGCGGATGATTTTAATTGAGGCACTCCTGAGCATCTGGTGCTCTGCATCGGTCAGGGTCTGGGAAGGGGCAACAACTGCCGATTCACCTGTGTGTACTCCCATGGGGTCAATATTTTCCATGTTACAGATGACAATACAGGTATCGTTTGCGTCCCTCATTACCTCGTATTCGACCTCTGCCCATCCGAGTACGCTTTCTTCTATAAGCACCTGGGAAATACGGCTGCGCCTGAGCCCGCGTTCCGTGATTTCCAGAAGCTCTTCTTTTGTACGGGCAATTCCGCCGCCAGCCCCACCAAGGGTGTAAGCCGGACGGACGATTAAGGGGAGGCCGAGTTCTTCAACAACCTCTTCGGCTTCTTTTAAGGTATGGACTGCCCTGCTTAGAGGCACCTTTTCCCCTATCCTGAGCATTGTCTCCTTGAAGAGTTCCCTATCTTCCGTATTTTTAATGGCTTCAACAGGAGTTCCAAGGATCTGAACTCCGTATTTTTCAAATACCCCCATTTCTGCAAGTTCACTGGTAATATTCAGGCCTGTCTGCCCTCCAATGCCTGCAATAATCCCGTCAGGGCGCTCTTTTTCTATGATCCTCTCAACAATTTTGGCATCAAGGGGCTCAATATAGACCGAGTCAGCCATTTCCGGATCTGTCATAATGGTTGCAGGGTTTGAGTTTACAAGTACAACCTGCAAACCTTCTTCTTTTAAGGACCTGCATGCCTGGCTGCCTGAGAAGTCGAATTCAGCAGCCTGTCCTATAGTGATCGGTCCTGAGCCTATAAGCAGAACTTTCTTTATGTCCTCGCGTTTGGGCATTAAATTCCACCCCCGAGGATCTTTACAACCTTGCCGAAAAACGTTTCCTCGGTATCCATTGGCCCTGCCTGAGCTTCAGGGTGGAACTGCACACTGAAGATATCGAGATCTTTATGGGAGACTCCTTCTACGGTCTTGTCGTTTGCGTTCATGTATTTCACATAAAGTCCTGTCCCATCAAGGGAGTCTGCATCAACGGCATATCCATGGTTCTGGGAGGTTATGAAAACCTTGTTTTCTATAAGGTCCTTTACGGGCTGGTTTCCTCCCCTGTGCCCGAATTTCAGTTTGTAAGTCCTTGCTCCCATAGCAAGGGAGATAATCTGATGACCGAAGCAGATTCCGCAGACAGGAATCGTACCTGCAAATGCCTTTACGGCATTTATCGCATCTTTTGCGTTTTCCGGGTCTCCTGGCCCGTTTGAGATGAAAAGAAGGTCTGGTTCGTAGCCTGAAATTTCCGAGGGTTTTGTAGTTGCAGGAACCAGGGTAAGGTCAATTCCCCTTTTATGCAGGTTGTTTATGATATTTCTCTTTATCCCGAGGTCAACCACAACCGCATGTTTTGGTTTCCCGCTACCTTTCCAGGCACCTTCGGCTCCAGGGATAAAACGGGGTTCCTTGCAGGTTACACTGGCAATAAGTTCTTCGTCTGTAATCTGTGGGAAATTCCTTGCCATCTCGACAGCTTCTTCCCCGTCGTCGCTGCCTGTGATCAGAGCTGCACGCATGGTACCGCGCTCCCTTGTCTTTATGGTGAGCATACGGCTGTCCACACCTTCTATTCCTGGTTTTCCTTCATCTTCTAAAAATTTGTGAATGGAACGGGTTGATTTATAGTGATAGGGATTTTTGCAGGCTTCCCTTACAACAAGTCCCTCTGCATGAATATTATCGGACTGGACGCGCTCCCCGCTGACACCATAATTTCCGATAAGGGGGTAAGTAAACATCAATATTTGACCCTTGTAGGAGGGGTCTGTCAGAGCCTCCTCATATCCCGTGAATTGAGTGGTAAAAACAAGTTCGCCGCAAGCTGTGCCTTCGGCACCAAAACCGGTGCCCTTAATAACTGTTCCGTCTTCTAAGCCTAGTACTGCTTTCATCATCTGAACCTGCGAGTAAATGTCATAAGACATGTATAAGTGTTACGATGACTTTCCTGATTCCCTGAGTCAATGGCATTCATTGAGTCTTTTAATATATAAATATGTCAATTAAATTAACTAGCTTCTAAATCATCCTTTTTCCCTTTTATATCCCTTTTTTTAGACTTAAGATTTTACAAAAATTAGTCTGAAATAAAAACATCTTGTCTTGATGTTAGAAAAAAATCTCAGTCTCATTGCCGCAACTGAGAAGATCAACTGCGCGACTACTGCCGGGATAATTGGAAGTATTTGAAAGCCTTACAGTATTGTCCGTAATTGACTGTATTAATACCTCCATTGTTGACACCGGAATATCAATTGGAAATATGGCAGTATTAAATTAGCACTATTTATACCGGTGCAGATGCTGTCACAGTCATCTGGTTGGGCAGGAAAAATTTGGCACGCTAGTTTTCAGGTAAGCATGAAAACCTGCCCTCAATTTAGTAAGATACGTAAATTCAGAGGGGCAATACCGGAAAGTGTTTACCTCTATGCTTTATTTATACGACTTACCTTTGTATTTTATTTGTATGATATTCGCGATATATTAAAGAGAGGTTTTTCCTGGTAAAATGAGTGAATATTCGATCTTCTAAAAGATCTACTACTGTATCGATCTCAAAGTATCTTATAGATTAAATTTTAATTAAAATTAA
>CAYSZA010000247.1:0-4727 GCA_964435275.1 uncultured Methanosarcinales archaeon
CGTTCTTCAACCCAGCATATACTGCCGTCTCCAGTAAAAATTCTATATTCCATCTCGAAAGAATCGTATCCTTCTCTTACCGAACGTGCCAGACTTTCGACAACTGACTGAATATCCTCTCTGTGGATTATGTTCCCGTAAAGTATATTCCCGGAAAGGAAGTCTTCCTTTGAGTACCCAAATTGCGTTACGTTTTCAGAAACAAACTCCACAGGCCAATTTTCCATATTTCTCCATCGAAAAGCTACTGCCGGACTCTTGTTAATTATAGTTTTCAGCATTTTCTGCATTTCAAGCGATTTCCTCAGGGCTTTTTCAACTTTCTTTCTACGGTTTATATCCAGTACTATTCCCTGAAAACAGGCTACTTTTCCGTCCGTTTCTCTCTGGATAAAGGTTCTCTCATTTACCCATAGAATGTCTCCGGCTTTTGTAAAAATCCTGTATTCCGAATTGAAGCCTACATCTCCTTTCTGGATATTTCTGTCAAGCTCTTCTTCTACTCTCTTCAGGTCATCAGGGTGCATGATTTTCCCGTACTGAACCCTCTGCGAGAGAAAATCATCAACTGTATATCCAAATTGTATCACGTTATCTGAGACAAAAATAGCAGGCCAGTACTTCTCGTTCTTCCAGAGAAAGATCACCGCAGGGCTATTATTAATTGCCGTAGTCAACACTTTCTGCATCTTCAGAGTTTTTTCCAGCTCGTCTTCACTTTTCTTCCGTTTGGTGATATCAAGCACCACTCCCTGGAAATGTGTCGCCTCTCCTTCTGTATTTCTCTGGATAAAAGTCCTCTCGTTTATCCATCGCAGGTCACCTGCTTTCGTAATGATTCTGTACTCCATACCGAATGCAGAAGCTCCACTATTTGTTTTCTTCTCAAATTCCTCTTCAACCTTTTTGAGGTCATCGGAGTATATAATATCTTTATACATCACCCTGCCAGAAGTGAAATCTTCTGCCACATACCCGAATTTCGCCACATTTTCGGAGACAAACTCCACAGGCCATTTATTTTCGTTCTTCCGGAGAAAAAGTACTACGTGGCTGTTATTGATCATCGTTTTCAGAGTTTCTTCTTTTTCCAGGGCTGCTTGCAGAGCCTCCCCCTTAATGGCGTTTCTTGTGCCTGCGGTCTGGAAGTTCATATTTGAAGTTCCGTTATTCTTCGAACCCTCGTCCATTCTACAACCACCTTCACAGGGATTTTTAATTTCCCTTTCATGTACTCCTTTGTTCTTTTTTATCGATATTTCGTTTATATAATTATATTTTTATCAGTGTCAGTTTTTGATTATTGTGTCTGATTTCTTGTCATCATTAGTAACTGTAATAATTAGTGACAAAAAACCGATAATTATAAAAGTATTCTTTTTTAAATTTCCGGAGATACGGCTTAATATATGGAATTCTATGTTGACCTTTTTAGGGAAAAAATATATATAATAGCAAAGAGGTAATAAGAATCCGTACTCCGAATTTACAGGTATACGTCTGCCAGCCAGAAGGACTTTGGTACTACACTTTCAATATTATACAACTAGAGGACCTTAGCTGGATATAATCTAAAATCCGCATGTCTATCATGAACCCCATTATTAACCCAACAAGTGAGTTAAAATCTCAAAGTAAGACTCTTATCGGCAAACGTGAAGCTAAAGCGGATTCTTAGAAGACAATAAAGTAACACAGTAATCTTGTAGACCGGTAAATAAGGGTACAATAAAAAAGATGGCAAAATCTAAAAATGGCAAGAGTCTAAAAAATTAGAAATGTTGGAAGTCCGAGAAGGACAAAAATGGCAAAAATCTTAAACGGCATAAAACCTCCATAAAAGGGCCTGCAGTAAAGTGTGAGGGAGACTTTGCTGCAGTTCCTTTGCCTCTTTTAAAGGAAAGTGTTCCAAGAAGTTCAGAGTTTTCCGAAAAAATGAAAGCATAATATTCTGGTTCAAACCGTTTGTAAAAGCAGTTTTATGTCGAGATATTTCAATTTCTTGAATAGTGTTTGCTAATTTTTCTGGAAATTTATGACAATATATTATGTAAAAAATGTTAAAGTAGACATTAAAAGAAAGAGATAGGATAAACTGTGAACGGGTATAATCCTGTCTTGGTTAATGTTTTGTGGTTTGTTCGGGTGTGATCTTGTAGATGTGGTCCAGAGCAGGCCCGTTCACTATGCTATTGATTCAAACTCGAACTGGTTATATAAATATTTGGATACTTTTATATTACGTTGCCTTTTTGTGCAAATATCGGGAGTTTTTCCGGTTCAGCCATGGATTTTTATCCCATTCTGGTCTATCTTACTTGAAAACAAATTTCTATTTCTCACTAAATTCCTTTATATGGTTCTTCCATGTAAGTTTTCTATTCCAGCTACTTTGCAATAGCTATATTGAATATCTTTTCAACCAGCCTTCTATTCTATTCTCTTTATCTGAGATCCTCAGTACCTTTTCTTTCCTTTTTACATTCTTTCTTCCCCAACCTGTTTATACTATGAAGTTTTTTCCTACCTATAGATTATACTTTACTCTTACCATGAGACTTTAAGGAGATTTGCAATGAGAAGTGCTATTATCAAAGAAGGGCCGGAACGTGCCCCCAATCGTTCACTCCTGAAAGCGACCGGGGTCACAGATTCCGAGATGAGGAGACCATTCATCGCAGTTGTCAATTCCTGGAACGATATAATTCCTGGTCATATCCATCTGAATAAACTTGCGGAGGCTGTAAAAGCCGGAATCAGGAACGCCGGAGGAGTCCCATTCGAATTCCATACTATAGGGGTTTGTGACGGAATTGCGATGGGGCACGAGGGTATGAAATACTCCCTTCCAAGCAGAGAGGTTATTGAGGATACAATAGAGCTTATGGTTAAAGCCCACCAGTTTGACGGCATTGTGCTTATCCCGTCCTGCGACAAGATTGTGCCAGGACACCTCATGGCAGCAGGAAGGCTTGACATTCCTTCAATTGTTGTGACCGGCGGCCCCATGCTTCCAGGTTATGTGGATGACAAATATACGGACCTTATTTCGGTTTTTGAAGGAGTGGGAGCTTACAGGGCAGGCAAACTTTCAGAAGCCGACCTTAAAAGGCTTGAAAATCTTTCCTGTGCAGGAGCCGGATCATGTGCAGGAATGTTTACCGCAAACACCATGGCCTGCATGACAGAAGCCCTGGGACTGAGCCTTCCAGGCTGTGCAACTGCTCATGCAGTGGATGCAAAAAAAGCTCGCATTGCCAAGGAATCCGGAGAACGTATTGTGGAAATGGTCCGAGAGAACCTTACCCCCAGAAAAATTGTCACCCTCAAATCCCTTGAAAATGCCATAATGGTGGATATGGCAATCGGAGGGAGCACAAACACTACTCTGCACCTTCCTGCCCTTGCCCACGAATTCGGGCTGGATCTCCCTCTTGAGAAATTCGACGAATTGAGCAGGACAACGCCCCATCTGATTTCCCTGCGTCCTGGAGGCCCAAATTTCATGCTGCATTTTGATAGGGCAGGTGGAGTTCAGGCTGTAATGCAGAGGCTTTTCTCCAAACTTAATCTAGATCAGCTTACAGTTAACGGAAAAACCATAGGGGAAAACCTGAACGAACTGGAGATCGTGAACCCGAAGCTCAATAAAGAAATAATTGCAACTCTCGAAAAGCCTATCCATACCGAGGGAGGGATTGCAGTGCTCAAAGGCAGCCTTGCCCCTGACGGTTCGGTTGTGAAACAGGCAGCTGTTGATCCGAGAATGCGCGTCCATACAGGCCCTGCTAGAGTCTACGACTGTGAAGAAGACGCTATGGAGAGAATTCTTGCAGGCGACGTAAAACCCGGAGACATCGTAATAATTCGCTACGAAGGTCCGAAAGGCGGGCCTGGCATGAGGGAAATGCTTGCAGCTACAGCTGCAATCGGAGGAATGGGCCTTCTGGAGTCCGTGGCTCTGATAACTGATGGGCGTTTCTCCGGAGGTACCCGTGGGCCATGCATAGGACACGTTTCACCGGAAGCCAGCGAAGGAGGGCCAATTGCCCTGGTAAAGGATGGAGATATGATAGAAATCAATATTCCTGAAAGAATCCTGAACCTGAAAGTCCCGGAAGAAGAACTTAAGCAGCGAAAAGCTGTTTTCGTACCTCCGAAGAAAGAAGAGGTTACAGGTTACCTTGCCAGATACCAGCGCTCCGTTCACTCTGCAAATACAGGCGGGATAGTCGACTGAGTTCTCAAAATCCATTTAAAAATCGTTGCTTGGGAGGGCCTCATCCCTTTTCTTTTTAAATTTCCTCCAGGCCTAAAATCCTTTATTCTGAAATCTTGCAAGATCTTCTGAAAGGATTCCGTGGAGGTTTTATGAAAAGTTAAAAGGGTAGATTATGGAAGTAAGAGGCTTATGTGCAGTCTGTGGATCCCCGAGCAGACTTTGTACGTGCCAGTTATGCGGAAAAACGGTACGTAGCCAGTGTATAGTTTACAAAAAGCGTATCTGAATCACGTGTGCCAGCGGCAGGGCAGGCATCGTATCTGGCTCCCAAATACCCGGACATTTAAAGGACTTAAACGATTGAATCAACAAACGGAAATCTTTCTAAAAGACTCGTCCAGAGCTTCATAACCACCTATAAAACAGAAAAACCATAATATGAAAGTTCTACTTTTCAGCAAATCGAAAAACAATTTTTTTTGCCCAAAAACTATCTTTTTTGAGC
>CAYSZA010000248.1:0-4718 GCA_964435275.1 uncultured Methanosarcinales archaeon
ACTTGCGTGATTTTAAAAATATAAAATCCAGAAATTTTACTGCGGAAAGTAGGATTGAGGATACTATTCCTATGAAAACTGCGCTATATCTATAAGGGAGTTTAAGCTAGTGCCTTTAATCTTTCCAAGAAAAAACTGTAATTTTAGGAAATTTTTCAATATGCTCATGTATCCTCTGAAAATATTTGACTTAAGGAGAGATACTAAAAAATGAAATAAAACTCTACAAAGAAACAATTGCAAAATTTAAAGATTTAATAAGCAGGTGGAAAGAGTTCAGATCCGTAAGGTCAATAATAGAAGATATATTCAAATTGGCGAAGAAAGCGTATACTATGGAGGATTTGCATAGATATACCAGGAGTTCTGTCCAAAAGTACTGTTCTCTAGCTGTACTTTTAGTGGGGATAAAAGTACTGTTCTTTAGCTGTACTTTTAGTGGGGATAACTGTAAATTACGGCATTAAAGGAAAAAAGGAATCACAAGCCTTCTCTGAATAAAAATAGAGAGAGGGCTATAAATTTATGTATTCGCTAAATTATGATCAGTTTGGCTGGCGGTTTATCTCAGCGGCCCCATAAAAATATATCATGGCCAAAAAGTCAAGCTTTCTCACGGTATTTCAGGAAGTCACTCCTGAAGTAATCCTTACCGACATTTATTTTTCCGGGATAGCAACAGTAGGGGTTTTCAAATTTGGAATCAGTTGTAAAATAACAGGCTCCTCTGCACCCGCCCCTGCAAATAGTCCCTCTGTCACAATCTTTACAGTTGCCTGTCAGCATGCTAACGTCGAAATTTCGATTATAAGCAAAATTGCCTTCTTTATACCAGATTTCGGATAGGGACTCTTCACGTAAATTGCCTTCGATGAACTCATCAGAGTACAGGGATTCACAACCTTTAACATTGCCTGTACTGCCTATCCCGACAACTCTCAAACCCGCCTGGCAGCCTGACCATGCACAGACAGTTCCTGGTTCGCCTCTTATGTATAATTCGTTTTCATCGAAATATCCGATGTTGTCTCCCGCATAGATGGCAATTTTTCGTTCGTTGCGTTTTTTCCTGATAAACCTGGTAATCATAGGCACTTTTGCGGGGTCAAGGAGAAGATTCTTTTTATTGGCCATATTTCCCATCGGGTTAACGATCTGCATCTGCCAGAGCTTTATACCCTTTTCCACGAGTAAATCATACATTGGCAATAGATCCTCAAAGTTTCTATCTATTAAGCTGGTTACGACAGCTATGGGGATGCCTTCTCTATTAAGTATATCAAAGGATTCCATTACTTTTTCAAACGAGGTACTCACATTTCTCATATCGTTATGGTTGTCCTCCATCCCGTCGAGAGAAATACCGATATTGGTTAATCTGGCGTACTTGATCTGGGCAATCTGTTCGTCTCCAAGTAAAAAGCCATTGGTGATGAGATTAACCCCAACGCCCTTTTCAGATAGTTTCCTGGATATTTTTTCCCATCCCTCGTAAAGAAAGACCTCTCCCCCAATAAGGGTCACCTGCTTGCATCCGAGGTCTGCCAGTTGTTCGGCTACGTTAAGACATTCATCAACCGTAAGCTCGTTTTCTCTGGCTTTTCCCGCCACAGAACCACAATGCCTGCACCTCATATTGCATTTGAGTGTAAGTTCCCACACACAGAATTCAGGCTTGTATTCTTCTGGAATCATATTTATTACTCCATATTAGAGCAACCTGATCAAAAGTCCATACAATGATACAATGGATTTGAGTAACCAGCATATTCTGTTAATTTGGATACTAAATTAGAAAAAAATTTAAAACCTAGGGGTATTGCTTCTCTTTTTATCAGGACTTGTGCACCTGTGTTTATGCAGTTGTGAAACAAAATCAGAAAGCATAACCTGCTACCTGCTAAAATCAGTAATTAATATCAGTGTGTTTTAGACATTTAATTACGTTTTAAATATTTAATTAAGTTTTAAGTAATTTATTACTTTTTAGACAGTTTGGTTACGTTTTGGGTAACTTGGTTCTTTTTCATATTACTGATTTACAGTTCAACCGCATAATTTTTGCTTAAGTTCAATCTAAAGGCACACCGTACAAAGGTCTGACAATGCCATACAAAGGCACAGGTTGAGGTTGTGGCACAGGTGGTCTTATGTATACACACCCACCCCCAGGATACAAAATCAGGATATTTTTGCTAACAATCATTGTTTCACCATCCGATACTATTAGTCTGTTTTAATATTGGATTGTATACTTATTATTGTTCGATCGATATAATTTGTAGGGAAATTCAATTTAGAAACAGATAGTTTTTTTAAATATTTTTAGATTTGTTTATTATTCATCAACTAAGATTAATAACCTTCATTTTTGGCGAACTAGAGTGTTTGGACCTCAGTCCTCGATAAGCATACAGGGATTGCAAAACGTGTTGAAAAAGGAGTAATTTTCTGATACTGGATTTTGATAGGTCTAAAGCAAAGTGATACCATATTTTGAGTACAGATCAGTTACGGGTTCAGATTCGAGGAAAAACTTAGAAAACATTGGGATGTAGTCAGTAGTAATATTTTTTAAATGAATATAGCAAAGAAAATAAATGAAAAATAAAAAGTTGTTCAATCAGGCGATTTGATAAATAATTCCCCCACTATCCTTTGACCTCTATTTTTACTTCTTTTCAATTTACGGGTTTACTTGCTATATATGGACCCGGCCTTGTGTTTGTTATTACTTTTATGTAACTTCCTCTTGTTGACGTATTGGTTCCCACATCATTTGTTGCTGTCAGCTTCACCGTATAGTTTCCCTCTACCAGATACCTATGTGTCGGATTCTGTTCTGTTGAATTCGTTCCGTCCCCGAAATTCCATTTCCATTTAGTCGGTGAACCTGTGCTCTTATCCCTAAATGTTACATTTAATGGAGCTTTTCCGGAGGTTGGAGATGCAGAGAATGCAGAAACCGGGGAAGTTGAAAGAATACCCATGTAAATATCCGAGTTTCCGTTACGGTAATCTTCCCACACTATCCTGTCGCCATAGATATCTGCCCATGCCTGCTTGAATTCATTGGTAGTGTGACTTTCCTGGCCAGTGGCAAGATCGTACACATAAATATCGAAGTTTCCATTGCGGTCATCATGCCACACTATCCTGTTACCATAAATTGCAGGATACGATGTATATGATGGATTGGTGGTTATCTGTTTTTCAGTGGAAGTAGATAGATCGTACATGTAAATATCACTGTTAGTAATATCTCCGTTATCGTTGCGCCAATCTTGCCACACTATTCTGTCACCGTAGATAGCAGGAAATTGATGATCTGATTCATCGGTGGTGATCTGAGTCTCCTTCAAAGTGGATAAATCGTACATATAGATATCTTGTCTGTTACGGTAATCTTCCCACACTATCCTGTTACCGTAGATATCAGGATATGTAGCTGCTCCGTCGGTGATCTGAGTTTCAGTGGAAGTAGAGAGATCGTACATGTAGATATCCCATTTTCCATTGAGATAATTCATCCACACTATCCTGTTACCATAGATTGCAGGATATTGCTGATTTGATGTATCGGTGGTGATCCGTATTTCAGCGGAAGTGGATAAATCGTACATGTAGATATCTGGATTTCCATTGCGCCGATCTTCCCACACTATCCTGTTACCGTATATATCAGGAATACACTGGTCTGATTCATTGTTTGTGATCTGAGTTTCCCTGGAAGTGGATAATTCGTACATATAGATATCCCAGTTTCCATTGCGTTTATCCTGCCATACGATCCGGTTACTATATATAGCAGGGTACCACTGAGTTGATGTATCGTTGGTGATCTGTGTTTCAGTAATGTTGGCCCCAGCAGCTCGTATAGATTCCGCAACTATATCATATCCTTCTGTAGAGAATTTATCAGACATAGCTCTGTCATTGGAGGAATCCCCTGCTCACGGGTAATACTGGGTGGAGTGATGGTATGAGGATCTTTTCCAATTGATGCGGATGCCATAGATGAGATGAGAACCAAAAAGAAAATAATAAATGTTGAAGCTAATGCTATTGAACAAAGTTTTTCTTTCTTTTTCATTTCTTCTTCCTCTTTCATCTTTTCCGTTTATTTTAGTGCTTATTATTTTCCGGGATGTCAAAGTTAAGAATTGATTCTACTTGCAATCGGCCATTATTGCTAGATAACGTGGAAAATATTGAGAACGTCTTTCAGGTAAATCCCAACTGTTTACAATAATAGTTAAATTAATGAATAATCTGTCCTTATATAAAATACTCAGAAACCTCTTAATACTAATGTTCGATATAAAAAGTAAGAAAAGGTTTTTTGACATCTAAAATTGGCAGTATGCCTAATTTCTGTAAAATCACAAATCTCAAGAAGTTATTGGTCGAAAATTCAATGTCAGAAGACCAATTTCTCCCACAGTATACAAAAACTTGACTTAGAATTTACAGCAAATTCACAACACTGCCTACACTGCCCTAAAATTAGCTATAAGTTAAAATTGGATTATAAAATTCAGTTACTAAAAATCATAAAAAAGCAGTTATCAGGTCTGACAAAAGATCAATTTTGCATTTTTTGTCAGATATCCTCAGGTAATTTTAAAAGATCAGTTAACTCTTGAGCTCTTACTATAGATAATTTCACACCAGCCCCCGGAAGATAATCCTTGAAGTTGCGGTGGAGACTGCAAAGA
>CAYSZA010000249.1:0-4710 GCA_964435275.1 uncultured Methanosarcinales archaeon
TCGTCAATTATAAAAGACTTATCTGGTTTCCTGCTGTAGCTACGCTATCTTTACTTGCATATGTGGCCTTCATGCTTCTGGGGCTAGCAGCAATACTGCCTGTAAGATCAACCTTCGAGTGAAACAAAGAGGTCTCTACCTTACCCCTATTCTCCTCATCTTAGATTTCAGGCCGTAACTGGCAGCAAACTCCTTGTTTATCTTGATTACTTCGTCATTGAAGTATTTGAGATTCTCTGGGATATGCCCAAGTGCATCTGCCTTATACTGTGTATCCACCAGAGTAGCAGGGGGTACAAACTTGCCATCTGCAAGCTTCACGCCTATAACCACTGCCCCATGGGCTACAAAACATTTCTCTCCTATGGTGGATGCATGCACCACTGCATTAAAGCCCACAAAGCTATCATTGCCGATCTTCATGGGACCGTGAACTACAGCCCCATGAGCTACTGAGACGCGCTTTCCCAGTTCAATAGAGCTGCCCTCCAGACCATGAAAAATTACGCCGTCCTGGATATTACATTCGTCGCCTATGATTATAGGATAAGCCTCGTCTGCCCTGAGTGAGACCCCAGGCGCGACATATACATTATCACCGATCCTCACATCCCCTATGAGTGTAGCTGAATCATCCACATAAGCTGTTGCTGATATTGTTGGCATGCGCTCTGTACTATTCCATGAAGTCTTTGGATTGCTCTTCAGCATACTAACACCACCCCTTCTGGTACCTGGCATTCTCTTTAAAAGAGATAACCATCAATACTGATTCCCCATCGAGAAGGACTCTCAATAATCGATTGTAAAGGACAGTAATATGTCTTTTGCTACGCTTTTTGATTAATTACAGAGTTCAGTTTTGACTGTATGCCTGTAGAACCAATTTACCATTATTATAATGAATAATACTGATAAATTACCAGTAAATTTAAATACGGAGGGAACCGAGTAGAGTAATGGGGGATTGGTTAAACTAAATTTGCACAGGTGCTTAATAGATAGGGGTAACTATTCAGCCTGGATAAAACAATGCCAGTAGCCACAGTTATCCGATTTAACGAAAAATCCTATAAGTTGATCTTTAATTTCTGGCTACTAATTGTGTTTTTTCTTATTGATTAGTGTTTGCACTCACATACTCCACCAAAATCGATATCAAAAGCCGATTTTGAATAGGCTGAATGTTTGCAAATTAGATCAATGCAGGACTTACGCATGAGGTCTAAAAACAAGTACAGCAAAATTGTTTAGTTTATACTTTAGACAGCTAAAAAGTTTAATGCCGTTTATTCTTCATTTCAACTGCGTAAGTCTTTCGACATTAATTGCCCGCATTGAAAAGAATGAAACAATTTTCATTAAGAGGTGTTAAACTTATGGCAGATGATGTCAAGATATTAGGCATGCCCGCCGAGTCGGGACGGTGGATATTAATTATTATCGGCACAATTATTGAACTCTGTCTAGGTGCCGTCTATGCTTACAGTATACTCAGTGTACCATTGAAGAAGATTTTTACTGACCCTCTCTCAGCTGGAGGCTTCGGACTAACGGTCAGTGCAATCGAGATGCAGCTCCCTTACATTGTGTCCCTGGCCATGTTTGCGTTAACCATGCCGCTGGTCGGCAAGTATATAGAAAAAATGGGACCCAGAAAAGTGGGAATGATCGGGGGCGTTATCGTAGGTCTCGGCTGGATCCTGGCCTCTTTTGCAACTTCGCCGACAACTCTTGCTCTTTTATACGGTCTTGTTGCAGGGGTGGGCGTTGGCGTTGCTTACGGTTGCCCGATTACAACTTCTGCAAGGTGGTTCCCTGACAAGAGAGGTCTTGCAGTAGGACTTACACTGTTGGGATTCGGTTTTTCCGCATTTGTGACCGGGAAGGTAGCGGACATACTGACCGCTAGTGTCGGAATATTCAACACATTTCGTTTCCTGGGGATAGGTTTTCTCTTATTGATCGTAGTCCTTTCAATGTTCCTTGTCTTTCCACCTGCGGGATGGTGCCCTCGAGGCTGGAATCCGCCTGCAGCGGTTGCAGGTATTTCAAAGGTTGAATTCAGTAGAGAAGAAATGATAAAAACCAAGACCTTTATCGGCCTCTGGGTCTGCTACACTATAGGTGCTCTTGCCGGACTTATGGCTATAGGCGTTGCCAAGCCCGCAGGTATGGAGGTGGCTGCCAATGCAGGCATAGATGAATTGGCCGCAGGTGTGCTGATGACTAACCTCATACTGCCGTTTGCGATTTGTAATGCAGGTGGAAGGCCTCTCTTCGGCACGTTGACGGATAAGATCACTCCACCAAGGGCCGCCATTCTATCATATATTCTAATTATAATCGCATCCCTGCTGGTATACCTAAATCCAGCATCGGTAAGCATGTACACTATAGCATTCTCATTGCTCTGGCTTTGTCTCGGCGGCTGGCTGGCTATTGCCCCTGCGGCTACAGCTAGTTATTTCGGCACAAGGGACTATGCACGCAATTATGGCCTGGTTTTCACAGCCTATGGTATCGGGGCCATTATAGGCAACCTTATGGCAGGCGCGGCAAAAGACATACTGGGAGGATACGTCAATGTCTTCCCCTACGTAGCTGCATTGTCGGTGCTTGGCATTGTCGTAGCCTTTGTGCTGCTAAGGCCACCTGCAATAGCTGCCTCCAAGACTGTTTCAGCGAGTGAGGCAAAGAAACCCTCTATCTAATCTTTTATTTTTTCTTTAATCTTTTTCGGGATTAAAGTTTAGCAAAGGTAATCTAGAGTATTTATTCATATAGAAAGCAATATTTATTAAAATAAATATTTAGGAGGATATTTATGCCAGATGTCGAATATATGCTATTTTGCTGTAGAGATTTAGAGCATCAATGCGGCTTTCGTGTTCAGGCAAAGACAAAGGAAGAAGCTATGGAACATGCTAAAGCCCATATGGCAAGTGAACACGGCATGAAGGAGATTTCCAAGGAAACGGAACGTAAGATGGAGGAAAAGATAAAACCTGTGAAAGTAGAGGAGTAAGGCCAAAGCCCTCTTTATAACACTAGTTTTTATAATTTTTACAAAAAAATCAAATTTTATAATTTTTTATAGTACCGGTTTTTATATCTTCTATCAACTTCCTGCGCGGCCACAGATTTCTTTCATCTAGAACCTAAGATATAAGCACCAGTAAACATCCATTAAATACTTTTCATGTACTTAGCCTGACAAGATCTTCGTGACCTGCTCGCCAGGTAGACGTGAAGTAAACAGATATCGATAAACGCCCAAAATGGTATCTATGCAGGCAGTCATCGTTTTCTTATTATAGCATGTACCTGCCGCCTGGTAGTAGTTGTAACCAGTTTGACTCTTGAACCGGAAGGGGGGTAATTGTATCCAGATCTGTAAGATACTTTTCTAAATGTTTGCACTAATCTCTATCTTTACATGATGCCCCTGAAGTTACACTAGCTACTTCGACACCAGGGACTATGCCGCAACTCTGGTCTGGTTTCTGCTGTTTACTTTGTTTGTACCAATATAGAGTACCTAAACACAAGCGCGGTAAAAAATGCCCTGCGAGAGTATTCTAATGCTAATCAGGAAGCAGCGGCTTGCTATCAGGGAAAATCCATAGCCCTTTATACTTCGGACTCCGCCTTAGAACGCCTCCGGATCTTGACAGCCAGCAGGACTAAAATTTTAATTTAACGGTTTTATTTCTTTTTCTAATTATTATATTAACTGTATATAATGGCTAATTGATCGGTTTTCTCCAATTCCGTTAACTGATATCAGTTTTTCTTGATAATTTGAGATCCTTTATGTTGAGATATTACGTCTTAAATGGGAAAAATTCTAGTTTAAAACCGTATTGTTCCACTATGTCTTAAACAGAACTGATTCTGGCTAAAATCATATTTTCTCTACCTTATTGAACTAACCTAGCAAGGAAATGACCAGTTTTTATTTTTCCTTCCGTAGCTCCATCGTAAACTCTATAACTATTAACAATGACATATCTTTTCAAGAGGTAAAAAACAGATCCCAAAAACAGTCTAATATCTCAAGAATATAACTTTTATTAGGAGTTCAGGCTAAATCTCCGGTTAACGGGAAGGAGGATCTGATTCAATGAGTCAAAATATTAAAGATGTTATGAATATTCGTGATATAAAAATAACGGATTTATCCGCAAACCCTGCTCCTCTGGGTTTGATGGGTTTCGGAATGACAACCGTGCTTTTGAATATACACAACGCAGGCTTCTATCCGATGAACGCGATGATTCTTTCGATGGGCTTCTTTTATGGTGGAATTGCTCAGATCATTGCCGGAATAATGGAATGGAAGAAAGGTAATACTTTTGGAACTACAGCTTTTACCTCATATGGGCTGTTCTGGCTTACTCTGGTGGGAATTCTTATGCTTCCTAAGAATGAGATTTATGCAGGGTTTGCTACAACGCCATTCCCACTTGCCGCATATATGTTCATGTGGGGACTTTTTACCCTTGTCATGTTTATAGGTACACTAAAAGGTGCAAAGGCTCTCTCCATTGTTTTCCTGGCTCTTGCAATTCTGTTCTTCCTGCTTGCAGCCGCTTTCAATCTTGGCGCAGAAGGTGCAGGCGCTGGAATCCTGAGAATAGCCGGTTATGAAGGGATCTTTACAGGACTTGCTGCAATCTACACAGGTCTTGGTCAGGTACTAAATGA
>CAYSZA010000250.1:0-4690 GCA_964435275.1 uncultured Methanosarcinales archaeon
CTTAAAATTATCTATTCTCCTCCTCTAAAAGTATATTTATATAAATTCCAGCCAGAATATCTTATTGAGGGGATCATGTTATTACAGGAAAAATCAGGTAATTTTTACACGCTCCTTCTTAATGGTGATGAAGAAAGGCTATTTTCCTTATTCTCAGGTATGCCGCTGATTAATACTCCCTTTCAAGGCGAAATAAAGGGAAGAGAAGATTTTGCGAACTTTGTAGCCGATAAGCAGAACTGGTTGCAAGAATACAGGGTAAAACCCGAGATTTTCGCACTGACGGTAGCAGAACAACGCATTTGCATTGAATTTATTCTTTATCTGGAGTTAGAAAATGAGCATACATATCTGCCTGTTGCGATAATAGCAGATCGTTCAAACGCTAACGTTTCTGCTATTCGGGTTTACCACAGCACATGGCCATTTACTGGAAAACATATGATCAGGCCTCCACTTTTGAGTCAGGAAGAACATCTCGACGAGCCAGCAATTGTCATGCAGTACACAGAGGCTCTCCGTAGAGGGGATGCGGATGCAGTGCTTGCTCTTTTTGAGGAAAATGGATATGTACGTGAGCCCAGTGGCTCGAGATATAAACACAGTGGCAAAAAAGGTCAAAAAGAGTTCTATATCCCGGCACTCAAAACTGGTGGTATTTCCCTTAAACACTGTACAGCTACCTTCGACGGCACTCGCACTGCCGTATAATACATTTGTAATGGATGGGGAAATAAAGAATTCGAACCTCAGGCCGGTGCGGCAGTGTACGAATTGGGGAGTAAAGGGCTTTTGTTTGCCGCCAGGATATACGACGATGTTACACCTCCAGATGAGATTATATGATAATCTAAAGCTTCTTTCGGGCCTGATACACTGAAGGGCCTGAACACAGTAAATCCGGCTGACGCCCAGGTGTAGGTAATTGGCATTTGAGCCTCTGCTCGTGCCCTGCTTGTGTAATGCCTGGATCCAGTTCGGGATGTACCTTTATGCCTTACGATTTTCAGCCTTTACTTATTCTCCTCTGGCCCGCAGCAGATACTTTTGAAGATTTTCCTGTTGCCGGGCTTGCTGCTGAACCTGCAGCTAAGCTCGTCTGTGAGCTTGCTGTCGGGTTTACAGAATCCTTTACTTTCTTGATTCGGGTTTCAGTCCCTGTCGCTGGCTTTTTCCAGTATTTCATTCCTTCTTTACAGCGCCGGTTTACACAGAAATCTTTCTCAGGGCTTTCATCTTCTTCTTTTAATCTGAATAGCTTCCAGCCGCAGCTTTCACATGTCTGGTCAAGCAGGGTTAATTTTCCGGTTTTGGGGACTGAGTGGGTGTATCCGCAGCGTTTCGTGCAGCCCAGGAATCGGGTGTCCTTGAAAGTGATAAGGAACATGCCTCCGTCACATTCCGGACAGGGACCTACCGTTTCGGGTGGGTAGCATTCCTTTTCAAGGTCGCAGGTAAAGCAGGGACCTATGCCCACAGCCCAGTTATACTTGTTTCCTACTTTCAGGACAGCTGCTCCTTCTTTCTTGCACTCTTTACTCCTTAATACTGTCAAAGCTCCGGCTTTTGGCAGAGGATACGAGTTTCTGCAGTCAGGATAGCCTGTGCAGCCTACAAAACGGCCTGAGTCAGTCTGCACGATCCTGAGCACGTGCCCGCAAGCCTTACAGGTACCGATGTAGTTTTTCTTGTCTTCAAGAGCAGCCTCATCCTTTATTGTGCCTGCTATGCTTGAGGTTAACTCCTTTTTGTTTGCTTCAAGCTGGGCGTACATTTCCCGGATCAGTGATGTACCCTCATCAAGGGCGGCTTCGAACTCTTTTTTCCCGTCTTCTACTTCCTGGATTAAGGCTTCAATCTTTGCTCTTATTTCCGGCCTGACAAGAATCGGGACGGTTAGAGAGAGTCCTTCCATAAGGGTAAATCCTGTATCCAGTATGGAAACCGTTTTTCCTTTTGTCTCAAAATACCCTCGTTTCTTGTTTGTTTCAATATGGGTGGGAGCTGTTGCCTTTGTCCCAATCCCGTTTTTGTCCATAAGGGTCAGAAGTTCGGCTTCGGTCAGCTTCTTTGGTGGGCTGGTTTTTGACTTTGTATTGCTGAGCTTTTTTATGCCCACTTTCTGGCCCTCTTCCACAAACGGAAGGAGCTTATCCTTCTTGTTTTCGAAGGGATAGGCTTCAAGCCAGCCCGAATCCTTGAGCACGGTTCCGGACGAGTCAAAGGGTTCTTCCTGCACGAGCAGGTGGAGATGTGTCTTTTCAAAAACTGCTGCAGGCATAAGGTTCGCCAGGAAATGCCTTGTTATAAGATCGTAGACCTCAGGTGCCTGAGGGATATTTACTGCAGAACTTACCTCTCCTCTTGAAGCCGCCCTTATAGGGTGAATCGGAGGATGGTCGTGTGCATCTTTCTCCCCGTTTTTCGGCACAATCGGGGCTACAAGGATAGCTTCTGCAAAAGGTCTGTACTCTTTCTGGCGTGCGAAATCAAATACAAGAGACTTGAACTCGAAGTCATCGGCGTATTTGTTTGTCTCGGTTCTCGGGTAGCTGGTAAACCCTGCAAGGTAAAGCTGTTCTGCAACCTCAAGGGCAAGTTCCGGGCTTATCCCGAGGAACTTGGAGGCTCGCTTCAGGAATTCGGTGGTATTTAATGGATTAGGGGGGCTGGTTTTAGCTTCTTTTACTGTCTTCTTTGCAACCAATCCCTCTTTTGCTCCTTTAAGCCTTTTGAAAATCTCAGCGGCTTTTTCCTTATCATGGATATTTCCTGCCCTGTGAGTACCTTCGAATTCTCCACCTTCTTCTCCACTTTTTGCAGAGAAGATTGCAGTTATCTTCCAGAAGTCTTTTGCCTGAAAAGCCCGGATTGCTTTTTCCCTTTCATATACAAACCCGCAGGTGGGCGTCTGGCAGGGACCGATTGAAAGGACATCCTTTGTCCTGGCTTTTTCCCTTACCGAAAGCGTCACAAAACGGGTAAAAGCAGCTCCCATTTTCAGGTCAAGGATCTGCCTTGCCTCGGCAGCCATCGCCATGTTATAATCCGGGTCTACCAGGGTTTCGAACGCTTTTTTGACCTCTTTTGGAGAGAGGGCTGAGAAACGCGCTCTTGCTACCGGCACACCTGTAACCTCCTCAGCAAGCGTTTTGGCTTCAAACCCTATGTTTTCTCCTTCCCTATCATAGTCACAGGCAAGGACGACCTTGTCCGCTCGTTTTGCAAGGTTTTTTACGGCAGCTGCGTAATCGGCTCGCGTTACAAGCTTTTCGGGGTCGACTCCAAGGAGTACGCCCGGGTTAACCTCACTCCATTTGTTATACTGCTCCGGAAAATCATAATTCATAATATGCCCGGACAGCCCCATTACCAGCCATTCTTCACCCTTCCACTTAAATTCGTATGCCGGCAGCCCTTCTACTGAAATCTTCTCAACTTCCCCATCGCCCAGAATGCTGGCAATCTGGGCTGCTGCCTTATTCTTTTCTGCAAATGCGACAACTGTCATATAAAATACCCTGACTCTGTTCTTGAGATGTCTTGAGACTTAAAATAGTACAAATAAAGAATTATGCAAGAAGTACGTAAGGAATGCGTAACTGATGGCATAAGGAAACGATAAGCAAGTTTACAGGAAGTTTTTCCCTTCTTTTCCTTACTTTTCCTTCTTTCTGGATCTCGCCTTGTTAGTGTTCGCCGGTTTAATTATACTTTTTCGGTTTAATTATACCGGTTATCTGTAAAAACCCTTCAGTTCAGAAGCAATTTCTGCGGTCTGTTCTCTAAGTTTTCTCACTATACATTACGCTAAATAATAGTGTCTACATTATTTATATATTTGTCTGCTTATACATATTAAGCGACTTCTCATACGTGAAAAGATATATATCACTCTACTGTCTGTTCTACTCTGCAAGACAGAAATACTGGATTTACCTTTACACACAATTGCTCTGGCTGGCCCGTAAAACATGATGGTTGGTTGTGATAAGACTGTTCATACTATCCTGATATGTTTTTATCATACATTTTAATTAATATGGAATTATAATTGCCTCATTCACCTCATAATCCGGAGTAACAATGACACTGATGGAAGATGCAAAGAGGGGAATCATCACCCCCTCAATAGAAGCCGTGGCAAAAGCTGAAGGAATAGACCCTGAGACTGTCCGCTCCTGCGTGGCAAAAGGGCTGATAGCAATCCCGGTAAATAACAGGCGAGAGACCCTTCCTATTGGCATTGGCAAATATATGAGTACAAAAATCAATGCCAATGTGGGAACCTCAAGGGACTGTATAGATGTTGATGCCGAGATCGAAAAAGCAAAGATCGCAGAAGCTTTCGGGGCTCATGCAGTAATGGATCTTTCCACAGGTGGAAACCTGGATGAAATCCGCACCCGTATCCTCAAATCCGTTGATATTCCTGTAGGAACGGTTCCCATCTACCAGGCTGCAGCTTCCAGGAAAGTTGTTGTGGAGATGACTTCGGATGACATGTTCAATGCCGTCCGAAAACATGCCGAGCAGGGTGTGGACTTCGTGACCGTACATGCCGGGGTCAATTTAAACTCTCTTGAGCGCCTGCGGCAGAGTGACAGGATAATGAATGTCGTGAGCCGCGGTGGCTCTTTTACCCTTGCCTGGATGCTGCACAACGGGGAAGACAATCCCTTCTATGCCG
>CAYSZA010000251.1:0-4611 GCA_964435275.1 uncultured Methanosarcinales archaeon
AGAGTATATCCAAAAAATCAAATCTTCAAGGCACTGAGGGACTGGTTCGAGTTAAACTTTTTATTTTATTCAGTTTAGAAGGGGATCAGAGCCATCAGATCATTTGTGGGGAAGTATATCTTTCCTGCCATCTTGAGCTTAAATAGAGCCTCTTCAAAGTCCAGCTCAGAAAGCTTGGTATAGCCCTTAACATTTGCCAGAGTCAGGGGGACATCTGCATCGTTCAGGATCTTTAATTCCTCAAAGAGCTGGTCAGCCTTCGGGGAGCTTGCCTTTTTATTCATGTTGCTCCTTTTCCCGCCCCTTTTCTGCTGCTGCTTCTTGGACAGCTCCATTGCTTCAAACCAGAGAGCAACCCCTTCCTTCAGGTCTTTCAGGGTAGCAAACATTTTGAAATTGAGCCGAGCTATGGACATGGTTAACCTGGTAGCTGCTGACCCAACATCCTGATAGCAGGGCATGTCTTCAGAAGCCAGCACTTCTTCAACCATGAAGACCATATATTCTTCAACTCTTCTCCGCAGCCCGAATTTAATCTCCGGAGTATATAGTAGTGAATCCAGCACGAAAGCTTTCGCCATCGGCATCCGTTCATAGAAGTCTTCCTTATAGGAAGAAAATGGCTTGAATTCCAGATCTTCAAAAGGCATGGGAATTTGAATGGGTGCATCTTCCCTATTCAGAAAAGCAAGGCTCACTTCATTGCTGTTCCGGGGATTTGGGATAGCCCCATTTTCAATGGATTTATAGAAGTTTTTAGAAGTAATATATCGAAATTCCTTGGGGATAACAGAGGTCATTCGCTTGAAGTTCAGCCACTTGTCATGTTTCTGATGAGTCCCGAGAATTACGGTATTTATTCCCCCAGGTTCTATAATCGAGATCTTTGGTGAAGCTACCAGATACATCCCCAGACATTCCCTTATATTCTCGAAAGGAAGGTTGCGCTCGGAAATTGGCAGGGAAGCAGCGTTCATAAATTCTTCAGAATTTAGAAGCCTGTTCCCCCGGATATCGTTTGGGTCTTTGATCTCATACCCGGTAACTATTTTTATGGTAAACTTTTTGAGTTTCCCGCTAATGGGGTCAAGATCGTTATAAGTATCGGTTTCCCTTACAGTCACACTAATAAGCTTTTCTCTAGGGGGAAGATTATTCAGGGGAGAGACATAGATCTCATCATAAGGAGTATTTTTAAATGGGGAAGGGTCAAGGTAATACATACCCATTTGCCGATTAATCCACCGGACATATCCCCAGTCTTCTTTCTGAAAAATCATAGTTTGCTCAAAACCGGATAATTCAAAACCGTTCCCTCTCTCCCGGAGCTTGGTTTCAGGGACTTTCTTTGGCATATTATTTAAAATGCCTGATTAACATATAAAGGAATACAGCCTGAACGTGGGACAAAAATCCATTATTAAAATGTGAATCCAATCCTGTATAGAAATCCATGCTTTTTCAGAATGTTCACTCCTGAACGATTCCATCTTTTAACCTTATTATCCTGTCTGCGTATTCGGCATGCCATTCTTCGTGGGTGACCATTACAATAGTCTGTCCCTGTTCCCGGTTGAATCTCTTGAAAAGGTCAAGGACTTCCTTTGAAGTCTCAGAGTCCAGGTTGGCGCAGGGCTCATCTGCAAAAAGGACTCTTGGAGAATGGGCAAGAGCTCGGGCTATAGAGACTCTCTGCTGCTGGCCGCCACTCATTTTGGAGGGAAGCTGCTGCAGGCGGTCGCCAAGGCCAACTGCGGTAAGGATTTCTGAGGCAGCGGATTCACATTCGGCTTTACTTTTGCCCTGCATCATAAGGGAAATATAGACATTTTCCGAGGCATCAAGTTCGGGGAGGAGTGCATAGTCCTGAAAGACATAGCCCAGGTTATGCAGCCGGAATTTCCCTTTTTCGCCGTCCGACATGCGGGAGGTATCCGTGCCGTCAATAATGACTTTTCCCGAATTGGGGGTATCAAGCAGCCCAAGCTGGTTTAAGAGGGTAGTTTTTCCTGAACCGCTCGGGCCCATGATGGCAATGAACTCTCCGTGCCGGATTTTTACACTTACGCCGCGCAGGGCCCGGACCTGTACCTCGCCCATCCAGAAAGTGCGGACTATATCGATGCCTTCTATAATTATGTCATTCCCTAATTGCGCCTCGGTCGTACTCTCCGATCGAGTGCGAACTGAATTTAGATCTTTTATAGTTTCGTCAAGTACAGGGGAATTAAGACTTCTGGTTCCGATTTCATTTCCGGCCTCAATTTTAATATTTTCTTCAAACCAGGCTCCTTTTTTTATCGGGTGTTCCATTTTCTTCACCTCAGTTTCACTTCTCCCAGATAAGCTCCAGGAGGTTTTTATTGGCCAGTTTGTATGCAGGGATTACGGAACCTACCACGGAAGCCAGGAAAAGAAGCACAGCCCGGTTTAAGGCTTCAAAACTGTCAAGCTCCAGGCTAATTGCTCCAGCTGGAACCTGCAAAGGATGGGAAACCGTGTACGGGACGATCACGTAGTTCATCAGGAGATAACCGAAAATAACACCCGCACCCGCATAAAGCATTGCCTGAAGGACAAAGGAAGCTATTATTACGTTTTGCTCGATTCCTATGGCTTTCTGGACACCGATCTGCCTTTTTTTGTTTACAATATTAACGTAGATAACTACAAAAATAATAACGAAGGCTATCAGGAGACCTATCAAATTCATAATATTCCGAACCATTCCCAGGGTATTTTCGATCAGGCTCAAAATTCCGGCAAATTCTCTCCAGGTGCGGACATTTTCCCCGATCCCTAGAGAAAGGAGTTTCTCCCGAGTCGAGAATTCATCCGTGCCTGGGACGGTCCTGACGGCAATCTCCTGAGCCAGGTCCTGGTTTTGTATACCAAGCATTTCTTCCATATCTGCCCTGGTCATATAGGCACCCGCGTCGATCATGAAAAATAGAGTTGTGTAGATGCCTTTTACCCTGAACTCCCTGGTTCTGCCCTGGATTGTAACTTCAACGGTGTCTCCTACTTCCACACCACCAAGGGAACGGGAACCCATAAGGGCCCCAAAGCCTCCGGAAACTTCCCTGCCCAGTATAATCTCACCCCTATCCGGCTTGCTCAAAAACTCTCCGCTTACCATAGCTCCTTCAAGACCTGTGACAAAGCTTTCTTCCGTTGGGTTGACGCCGTACACAGTAGCTCCCATTTCTTTTTCTTTGTAGCGGAAAGAGCCCGAGGACTTCAGGCGGGCAGATGTACCTGTGACCTCAGGCAAACTCTCGATTTTTTTCTGTAGAGCTGAAGCGTCTTCAATATATCTTTGCTCTTCTCTAGGTTCGACGACAACGTCTCCGGTCTGGAAGTCTACCAGGAGCCTGTTGAATTGTGCCGTAACTCCTGCAAGTATGGTTGAAAAGAGCACAAGTTGCACAAAGATGAGGGTCAGGACAAAGACCGTAAAGATCGTAATCCCTTTATTGCCCCTGGTTATGGAGCGGCTGGCAAGGAAGAAAGAAACTTTCGCTTTTTCGAGCATAATAGGCGTCCTTTAGGGTTAATTCTGCTTTGCGGTTTCTTTAATCCCGGGATTCAGAGTTTGCCTCTCTTTTTCATATAGAAAGTGACGGCTGCAAGAATCAGGACTGCCCCGAGCACAATCGGAAGAATGTTTCCCTCCTGGCTTTCAACGTTAAAGGTCACGTTTTCACTAAGCTGGTGTTTTCCGAAGTCATCCTCATATTCCACCAGCAGGGTTACTTCCTGCTCACCTGCTTTTTCAGGAGTAAATGTAAAAACTGCCGGGGCATCATCGTCCTTATCCAGGCGTCCGAGAAAGGCGGCTTTACTTCCTGAACCTTTAAGCCCTTCAATTCTGGCTTTGACTGAACGAGCTTCCCCTTCCCCGACATTCTCAAGCCGTACAGTCATGGCTACCTGCTGTCCTTTCACAGGCATCCCGGGGTCAAATTTCAGGCTTGAGACATCAATTTTCGCCTGGTTAAGCACGTTAATTCCAATCTCCTGGATCTTGTCCATCTGGAAGGTGTCGGTGTTATTCGAAGCTGTTATCCGCAGCGGAATTTTGTAGGGCTGCACGTCTGCATTACTGCCGAGAAGAAGTTTGAAAGATATAGATTCGGAACTGCCTGCACTCAGGTTCTCAAAGAAACGGACATTATCTTCCAGCGGGATTAAAGGTGACGAATTATTGAGGTTAAGTATTACTCTGACGTTTTTTGCCTCTCCGTTTCCTGCATTCTTAACTTCTGTCCTGAGGTAGAACTCCTGCCCAGGGACTATGGCTCCTGAAGATGAATTCTCTTCATTTACAGGAAGAATTTCGGTGTTTGTAAGTATAAGGTCAGGATTTCCTTCCACCAGAATAGGGATTCTTCTCGAAAAACTTGTCCCGCTATCGTCTTTGATAGTAAACTCGAGTTGATAGGTTCCGGACTCAGCCTCGGGGTCTACCCTGAAATAAAAATTCAGTTCGGCTTTGGAACGCCGTGGTATCTGTTGAATATGGAAGTTTTGCTCGGTGTTGGTCCCGGAACCGTAAACTTCTGACGTGCTGTATTTAAAAATGAAAGGATGGATTTTTTCAATTCCTAT
>CAYSZA010000252.1:0-4604 GCA_964435275.1 uncultured Methanosarcinales archaeon
GCACTGATACTTTTTCGCTTGACAAGGGCATTGAGGGCAAGGGCATCATATCCTTCGAAATAGATCTGGAAACCCTCATAAGGCTGAGTATTCCTGACCACAAGCTTATTCCGAACAAGTTTTTTTATCCTGTATTCCAGCTTCTCAAAAGGCAGCCTGGTGTATTTATTCAGTTCTTCCATTGGCACCCATTCAAAATGCTTCATTCCGGTTTCAATGCCAGTCAGGATCCTGAAATCCTTTGAGTCAAGCTCTTTGAAAACCCTCAGCGCTTCGTCGATCATCTTGATAGTACATATTGCCCCCGATATTTAAAACAATAACTCCCCCTTTCTTTTGAAATATATATTTAAATCTTGCCCCGCCAGCTACAAAGTGAAAAGCGAGACCTGTTAGAGCTCCGAAATGAACCTGCAACCCTAAATAAGAAATATGGATTGGCTTTTCTGTAATGGCGGCAGTTTATAACCCGGATTCTATATGTGAAGTGAAAACACGAGATATTTTATTACTTTGGAAGCGTAGAGTTTCACGAAGATCCCGTCCTTAACGGGCTGTCCGACAATCACTTTCAGTAATAACTGAATTCCTTTTTTGGATTTGAATATCTTGAATACTTCCTTTTTGTCATCTTTTAGCCCTAAAATAGAATATTGGACAGCCTGTTTAGGGTACAATTTGATTTCACAAAGTGCTTCAGGTATTTTCAATCCAAACGTGCAATTTTTACAAGAGACTGAACCGGAACATTATAGATTGAGTCTACACCTTTCTTATCTACCAGTACCACTACAACTCTTGGTTTTGCATCCATTTCTCTCAGCTGCTCAATAACTTCCATACTGGTTAAACCGGTAGTAATAACATCATCCACGATAACGCAGTTTTTACCGGCAACGCTTCCGAAGTTCCTGCTTATGGTCCCTCTATGTCCTTTGTGAGCGATATCCTGTCCTTTACGATGATAAATCGCTAAATCCGCATCCAGTTCGTATGCCACCATGCTTGCCAGAGGAATACCATTGGCGGCAACGCCAACAACCACATCAACTTCAGCGTTTGCTTTTTCCAGGGTCTCAAGCACCATGTCGCAGAGTGCAAGCGAGATGTCGTGTAGACGTTTAGCGCTTTTCCCTATACTGTTCCAGTTTACAGAAATATCTTTTGGAGCTGGAGTAGTTTCTTCTTTTTTTGAACGGGTTAAAAGCCAGACAACCGTTTCTCTTGAGATGTTGAGTTCGTCGGCGATCTGGCCAGTAGTAAGCCCGTTACTCTGCAGTTCCACAGCTTTCTGAATTAAATCGTCTATATCCTTCATGCTTCTATTCCCACCTGAAAATTTTATCCTGTTGTATTTCCTGAATCTCTAATTAAGATGACGTTATAATCATTAAGATAACGTTATAATCAAACGCTATATCTTTTTAAGCTCAAGGTTGACTCTTTTATAACTTCCTTTTAAAAAGAGGAAAATCACAGATGAGGGCAGACTTTTTCTTTATCAAAAACTTTTCTGCAGTCTTTTCTGCAGTCAATAGATTGCTTTTGCCAAAAAATGATGTCCTTAACATTTTCATTTGAGTTAAGCTAAGATACAGAATTTCTAAAGGTATTAATTTTATTCCATGATCTAATATTTAAATTTATAATAGTCAAAATATATTCAAGTTTAGCCTAAAATTCGTTAATACATGACAAAAGATACATCGGCTCGAGATCAATGATCAACTCCAACTGATTAAGTATGATGCAGGAGACACTTATTATTGAAACTGGCACTAGTACGAGGCTAAGAAGCTATCCGAAAAGTCAATAATGGAAAGTTGAAAAATTACGACAGGTATGTAATATTCAGCACCAGTTCTGACTATAATTCTGCCAATTTCAAAAAACCAGTAGGTCACAGGACTTTTCGGATAGGCTCCTGTTTCAACAATTTGATCATTTACTTCAGCAGCTTAATCATTTCCCTTCCAAAGGCGTGAAGGTCAGCAGGACTTCTTGAGGATACGAAGTTCCCATCTATAACAACTTCTTTGTCTTCGTAAAGTGCTCCTGCAGCTATAATGTCATCCCTTATGCCTATCCAGCAGGTTGCTTTCCGGCCTTTTATGACACCTGCTGAAACAAGAACCTGCGGACCGTGGCAAATTGCTGCAACAGGTTTATTCTCATTGAAGAAGTGTTTTGTGATCTCAAGTGCATCTTTATCAAGCCTCATCTTTTCGGGTCCTCTTCCTCCAGAGACCACGAGAATATCATAATCTGCCGGATTTACGTCCTTGAAGGCAACATCAACTTCAACAGGAATCCCATGTTTCCCTGTTATCGTTCCCTTCTTCATTGAGGCTACATGCGTGGTTATTCCTTCTTCTTTCAAACGGTGGTAAGGATAGAAAAGTTCCATATCTTCAAATTCATCGGCTCCGAATACAAGTGCTTTCGTATGAACTCCCCCGAGATTTTAGTGTTATGGCTTTTATCTTCTTTTTAATTTACCAGGTTTAATACAGGTTTAATTTTTCAGAGTTTACTTTACATATCCAACTTTACATGTTGAATTTTACAGGCCTAATTTTGCATACTTGATTTTGCAGATGAAAGATTACTCCCGCAGCACATATACCTTGTCTGGTTTCGAAAATGAAACAGGTAAACCCGGCTGTATGGAGGCTTAAATTGCTTCAAATGCCTGTTTGAGGTCTGCAATTATGTCTTCGGAATCTTCGATTCCTACCGAGAGCCTGACAAGCCCGTCGGTTATGCCTACTTTCTTTCTTACTTCAAGCGGGACACATGCATGAGTCATGGACGCAGGGTGCTGAATAAGGGTATCCGTAGCTCCCAGGCTAACGGCAAGCGAACAAAGTTTTACATTGTCCATGAGCTTCCGCCCGGCTTCGATTCCGCCCTTTATCTCAAAAGAAAGCATGCCGCTGAATCCGCTCATTTGCCTGCTTGCAAGTTCATGCTGGGGATGGCTTGAGAGGCCTGGATACCTGACCCATTCGACCTCGGGGAGGGATTCAAGAAATTCTGCGACCTTCATTGCGTTTTCGGCATGCCTATCCATCCGGATGTGCAGGGTCTTGAGCCCTCGTATGCAGAGCCAGGCTTCGTGAGTACCCATAATGCCTCCCGTATATCCGACAACCGCAGACATGCGCTTTATAAAATCCTTATTTCCTGCAACGATTCCGCCAAGCAGGTCTGCGTGCCCGCCTATGTATTTTGTACAGCTGCTAAGGGAAAGATCCGCTCCAAGCTCAAGAGGCCTCTGGAAATAAGGTGTTGCAAAAGTATTGTCAACAACGCAGAGGACCCCGTTTTCCCTGGCTATCCTGGCGATTTCGGGAATATCGCATATGGTAAGTGTAGGATTTGCGGGACTCTCAAGAAAGATCATCTTTGTTTCCGGTTTCAAGGCTTGCTTTACATTTTCGGTTTCAGAGGTATCTACGAAACTGACATCTATTCCAAGCCCTGGCAAAACCTGAGAAAAAAGGCTGTAGGTGCAGCCATATACCACATCTGTAGAGATGAGGTGGTCTCCCTGTTTCAGGGCAGTAAGGACGATTGCAGTGATCGCTGCCATTCCCGAGGCAAAGGTCTGTCCTGCTTCCCCTCCTTCAAGTTCAGCAAATTTTTCAGCCAGCACTGCATGCGTGGGAGTATTCGGAGGAATCCTGGCATAAATGTATCCTGATTCCTCTCCTGCAAACCTCGCTGCCCCCTGCCTGGCGTTTTCAAAAATGAACGTTGAAGTCTGGAATATCGGAGTCGTATGCGCTCCGAAAACCGGGTCAGGCTTTTCTGCGGAATGTACGCACTTTGTCGCGAACTTCATTTCTCTTCCATCTCCCCAAACTCCTCTCAAAATTAATCTCCGGAATAAGTATTTGCTTTTCCGGTAATTATTTGTTTGGCGGGAAGACCGAAGAAGTATCCCTGCTTTCCGAAAGTTAATAAAGAGAAGAAGTACATTTAAGAAAAGTTATCGTAGAGTTATACTCTCTCGATTTAAGGACTCTTTACTACTTCCCGAAGACGGAGTAAAGATTATCCTGTGTCTTTATTGTATCTTTTACTATGACATCAATAACGGCTTAGCATTCCTGTTTTTCATTTCAAGTAAGTTCTACTTAGAAAATAGCTATAATGATACTGAAATTTTTTACGTCAACCAATTTTTTGCCTGAACACAAATTTTGTTATCATTTATTTAATATAATTTATGATATTACTATTGTTCTGGAGTTTGGATATAACCAAAATTAAAGAGTTTCCTATAGGTTGCTTATTCTTCAAATTTCAGGGGTTTTATTATGAAACATTTAAAAATATGCCCAAAATGCCAATCTAATCTGAAATTGCGTGCAGACGGTGAAATTCAGTATTGTAGTGTTTGCAAGTACTGGACAAAAGTAGGTACTGCAAGACTTGATTCAATAATGATTTACGGATAAGAAGTCTGCATGAAGAATAATGAGATTTTTAAATATCCGGGATCATAAAAAATTATACTTACTTTTCGAATCCAGCGACTGAAATCAATCAAGAAAACATAAAGTGAGGGGTAAAATGCAGTACGAGCTAGAAGAAGT
>CAYSZA010000253.1:0-4593 GCA_964435275.1 uncultured Methanosarcinales archaeon
TCAAGATGTACAGGGCAAAGGAAGTTTCCCCTGCGGAAGCCCCAAACCTGCACAGGATTGTCGATGGGCTCGCTATGAGAGCAGGAATACCAAAGCCCAAGGTGTATATCGTGGAATCCGGAATGCCAAATGCCTTTGCAACCGGGAGAAATCCGCAGCATGCGGCTGTGGCTGCTACGACCGGAATTCTAGAACTGCTCTCTTATGAAGAAATGGAAGGTGTGCTTGCACACGAGCTGGCACATGTGAAAAACAGGGATACCCTGATAAGTGCCATAGCTGCAACCCTTGCAGGTGTCGTCACAATGCTTGCCAACTGGGCTCAGTGGGCTGCAATTTTCGGTGGCTTCGGCGGCAGGGACGATGACAATGGCGGAATTATAGGTATTATCGCAATGGCAATTGTAGCACCTATTGCTGCAACACTGATCCAGCTTGCAATTTCAAGGTCAAGAGAATTTGCAGCCGATGCAGAAGGAGCCAGCATTTCCAGAAAACCTTGGGCTCTTGCCGATGCCCTTGAGAAACTCGAGTATGGGAATTCCCATTACAGGCCGAGAGTTTCAGACGTGCAGGCAAAGGAAAGCAGCGCCCACATGTTTATTGTCAACCCGCTAAAAGGAGGAACTATCCAGTCTCTCTTCAGCACTCACCCCGTAACCGATGAGAGGGTAAAGCGCCTGAGGGCAATGAGGTTCTGAGAATATTTCTCGAACCTTTATTCTTTTGAATATGTTCCTTCTATCAAGCTTTTTTTCTTTAATTTTATTCAATCTTTTCTTTAATTTATCCACATTTGTCTTTAATTTAGTCAGAATTGTCTTTTAGTTTCACTCAGGCTAGTCTTTAATTTAATTCAGGCTTTTACTCCAGTCTTTTTTATCCTGTTTTTAACTCAGTTTATTTCCCAGCCTCTTTTCCTTTAATTTTTATTAATTCCTTTTCTCAATGCCTTCTTTTTGTCCGGAATTTTTTTAAATTAAGTATGCTATATGCTATCACTGGTCAGAGAAGGTCTCAACATTGAATTTGAGAGAAAGCACTTATAAAAGAAAGTGGTAAATAAAAAGGTAAATAAAAGGCGTAAAAAGATCCGAGATATTAATCAAATACCGGGTTTGGGATATTTTGTAATTGAATAAGGAATTTATTGTCCATACCCTATCCTGATTTTATCGGGGAGTTTTCAATGGAAGACAGGTTTGAAATTGGCAGGATTGTCAGGGCAAAAAGTATCTCTGATGCATGGTATCGCGGGCTTAACATAATCTGGAATCACGGTCAGGTTATCACGGATGAGAGAGGAAGCCAGATCCGGGAATTCATGGATTTGATGGTAGTTATTGAAGATCCATATACCGATAGGATCCCGCACGACACTGCCTGGAACGAAGAGAGGCTTGAAGAGTATGCGAAACAGCTGATTTCGGGAGAAAACATACAGGACTTTGAGTACACGTATGGGCAGCGACTTCGAAACTGGCATGGAAAGGTGGATCAGATAGAGTATGTGATCGAAAAGTTACAGGAAAATCCGACCTCCAGGCGAGCAATAGCAGTCACCTGGATCCCGGTAGTAGATACGAGAGTAAGTGAAGTCCCCTGCATGATGCTCGACGACTTCAAGATCAGAGACGGGAAGATACATCTCACCACTCTCTTCAGGAGTCACGATTTTGGAGGAGCCTACCCGGCGAACCTTTATGGGCTTTCGAGACTGCTTGAATACGTGGCCGACAGAGTAGGAACAGAACCAGGAACAATCACCACTATCAGTATCTCAGCACACATATATGACCATGACTGGGATATGATAGAAAACATCGTAAAGGGAGTAAACTGAGTTCTTAACCTCACTAAAACTCTTAATCCCGTTTAAATTTTAAATTTTATCCAGATTTTTAGCAATACTCAAAAATTATTTATCCAGAAGGCTAAAGTAAGCGCCTGAATCTCAGAAAATCCAAAATAAGAAGTAAAAGAGTTCTGGTACACATGCGTATTTCTATCGACAAATCCTCAATCAAAGGGGAAGTTTTTGCCCCACCTTCAAAGAGTTATACTCACAGGGCTATAACCCTGGCAGCTCTCTCGAAAGAATCAACCGTAATTCGTCCCTTGATTTCAGCCGATACTCTTGCTACAGTACGGGCCTCCGAGATGTTTGGGGCCTCGATTGAGAGGAAGGTAGACAGGCTTATTATCCACGGGATTGATGGAAAGCCCAACATCCCGGACGATGTAATTGATGCTGCAAATTCAGGCACAACCCTTCGCTTCATGACCGCAGTAGCAGCCCTTACCGATGGGATTACAGTGCTTACCGGGGACGCTTCCCTTCGTACCCGGCCAAATGGGCCTCTTCTTGAAGTTCTTAATAGGTTAGGGGTAAAAGCATGTTCCACGCGAGGAAATGAGAGGGCCCCAATTATAGTAAAAGGCGGACTTAAGGGACGGGAAGTGAGTATTGACGGCTCTATCAGCTCCCAGTTCATCTCGGCTCTTCTGATAACCTGCCCGCTTGCCGAAAACAGCACTACCCTTTCCATCAAGGGAAAACTAAAATCAAGACCTTACGTGGATGTAACCCTTGAGATGCTTGAGCTGGGAGGCGTTAAAATCCATACCGATGACAATAACGGCACAAGATTCATAATTCCGGGAAAACAGAGATATGATTTCAAAGACTACACTGTTCCCGGCGACTTTTCTTCTGCATCCTACCTGCTTGCAGCAGCAGCCATGATTGACGGGTCGGAAGTTACAGTCAAAAACCTGTTCCCCTCAAAGCAAGGGGATAAGGCAATTATTGAAACCCTGAGACAGATGGGAGCAGATATCACCTGGGATAAAGAAGCAGGTAATGTGACTGTCAGAGGAGGAAAGAGGTTAAAAGCCGTAACCTTTGACGCCGGGGCAACTCCTGACCTTGTTCCGACCGTTGCTGTCCTGGCTGCAGTCGCCGAGGGAACGAGCAGGATTGAAAATGCCGAACACGTTCGATATAAAGAAACGGACCGCCTGCGTGCCCTTGCAACCGAACTTCCAAAACTTGGAGTCTGCCTTAAAGAGGAAAGGGACAGACTGACAATTACCGGCGGAACTCTTCATGGAGCCCAGGTCCATGGCTGGGATGACCACAGGATTGTTATGGCTCTTTCAATGGCAGGTATGGTTGCAGGAAATACAACCATTGATACAACCGAATCCGTGTCTATCTCTTATCCTGATTTCTTTAAAGATATGCGAAACTTTGGAGCAAAAATCGAGGAAATTACGGAAGAATAAGCTGAAAAATAATCCAGATTTCCAGGTACAGATTAGATTCAGATTAAATGAAGGCTTCGTTTAACTTTGATAGCTGATCGTAAAATGAATTCTCAAACTTTCAGTGTTTTCTTTTTTGAATTAACCCCAATCGGTCAAAGAAATCGTCTACCTTCTAATGAGTCTGAACCAGAATTAAGGAATAATAAAAAATGGCATAGTACTTATACAAAATATCCATATTTATGCATATGGAAATAAGATGCAGGTGTGGAGATGCGTGCATAAGGCCTATTTCGGAAGCACTGAAAGATATTGAATTATTCTACAAACCATGCAACGATTGCAAGACAGAAAAAATAAAGAAATTCTCTCCTCTAGCAGAACAGATTAACTTAGATGAAATAGATAACTATTTTGGAAGTTGTAAATGCGGGAAGAGACATCTTGATATTGTAATGTCTCACGTGCTAAAAGTAATGATTGATGAAGGGATAAAAGACAAAAAAGCTAATTTAAGGAATGTATGTGTCCCTCTTGTGACTCCTGGCTATCCAACTAATTATGTTCCCTATTTGCCTGAAGATTCTTTAGTAATACTATCTCACGAAGTGGATAAAGGATGTGCTGAAACAATTGTAAAGGAAGTTAGGGAAGTAAAAGGGGTTTTAAAGGGAGATATAAGAAAAACTGTGGGTATAAAAGATTCTAATTCTGATCCTCATGTATATGAACTTCTTGCCGGATGCGATTTGAGAAGTGATATCATACAGACTCCATACGGCGCTTTAAGAATATATAAGTATCAGCATGAAATTCATATCGAGTTTCCAAAGGTAGAATCTCCCAAAATAGAGATACTTGAAAAAGCTTTGAAAGATTTTGATCGGCCTACTGTTCTTGATTGTACTTGTGGTCCTGGGACTTTAGGAATCGCATGCCTTAAAGCCGATGTGCAAAAGGTTGTTTTTAATGATATGTGGAAGCCTGCAATAGAAAGTACTTTGATTAATTTAGAAGCTAATGGATTTCCAGTCAAACTTTCAGGCAGTGAGAAGTTAGTAGCATCTGGAGAAAAATTTGAGGTTTATAGTAAGGATATCAGAGAATTAGCTAATTGTTTGGATGAAAAATTTGATATTTGCATTATAGATACATTTCCTGGTGTAGATACAACTGAATTTGTGGAAGCCGCAGGCAAATTAGGCAAAAAAGTTGTCATGATTTGAAGTAGAATTATATGAGTTTAGAATGAGAAGAATATTGTTTGGTAGCACTTATCCAATTAAAAGATGGGAACAGTTATCTAATGCTGGAATTTATGCC
>CAYSZA010000254.1:0-4533 GCA_964435275.1 uncultured Methanosarcinales archaeon
TTTTTTTTACGTATTTCCTTCAGTCTTTACCTGCTTCTCATATTTTTTACCTGCTACTCCGTTCTTTACCTGTTCCTCCATCCTCTCCTTTAATATCTTGCTTTAATTTGTTTTCGGATCCTATTTTCAGATTCCTGTCTCCTATCCATTTATAATAGGATGAACACGCCTCTAAAATAGGATGAATTCAATATCCCGGTTGAGGGTAACATGAACGGAGCATTCGATAATACAGGGCCATCCCGGACAATCCCGGAGATCCAGGACAGGATTGATGCCGGAGACGCCGTAGTTCTCACGGCTACAGAAATTGGCGCGAGAATTCGGGCAGGGGAGGAAATAAGGTTTGAAGATGTGGATGTTATAACTACCGCAACCCGCGGCATTATGAGTGGAACTTATGCCGTACTTTCGTTCAAAGTTTCAGAACCTGACTCGTTTATTAAGGCATCTGAAGTTCTGCTGAATGGCGTGCCTGCAGTTGTGGGGCCCTGCCCTAACGAAAGGCTTGGAGTTCTGGACCTTATCGTACTCGGAACAGCTCACAGTGAGTCAGATCCCAATTACGGAGGAGGGCACCTGTTCAGGGAGATGGTGGAAGGAAAGACTGTAAAAGTTGACGTAACTACTAATGAAGGAGACCACTTCTCAGTGGAGACTCGGTTATCTGAAATCCCTTATGCAAAACTCCATGCAACAAGACATGCCTTTAAGAATTACCGGGCATTTGTGAACCCCGGAAAAGAAGCAATCAAAACTATCTTCCATGCCCTGCCGTTTGAAGGTGAATTTAAGGAAATGACTTTTTGCGGTTGCGGCGAGTTAAACCCAATTGAAAATGACCCCAGGCTCGAAACTATAGGGATCGGGACAAGGGTACTTCTCAACGGAGCAGATGGATTTGTTACGGGTGCTGGCACTCGCAGTGCTCCGGATAATCCTAACCTTACAGGTTTTGCCGACATGCACGACATGAATCCTGAGTACATGGGTGGCTTTGTAACGTCTGCAGGTCCTGAGATTATCAATACCTGGGCTGTCCCGATCCCGATTCTTCACGAAGGAATGATGGAACATATCCTGAAACTTGATAAGGAACTCCCACTAAAACTGGTAGACCTTGCAGGCCGAATTCCTCTCTGTGAGATCACATACGGGGACGTCTGGGACAATGCGGACCTGAACATTAAGTACGACCCCGGAAAATGCCTTAATTGCAGAGATTGCCTTGTGATCGAAGCCTGTCCAATGGGTGCAGTAGGCCGGGAGGACTCGGGAGCTGTACACAGGCCGGAGTTTTGCTTTAACTGCGGGCTCTGCATCTCAAGATGCAGGGGAGAAGCATTCAGCGCAAACCTGGGTTCTGTCAGATGTGCAACCGGGGGCTGCCTCAGGGACATTAAGGTGACCCTGCGCCAGTCTGATCGTGCAAGGGCGATTATAGCAGCAGAGGAACTCAAAGAAAAAGTCCTAACCGGAAGATTCAGGCTCACTGAGGCTGTAGAAAAAATAAGCTGGAGAGAATAAGATTAAAAGCTACGCAGGATAAAACTAAAAAGCTGGTATGAAAAGTTAGATATTCTAGGTATACCCTGAATAGAGCCTCTAACCGATAGCTGAAAAAATCCTTGAGTGGAGAAAGTAAGCGAGAGAATACAATGATTACCCAATATATTTTCTCTCGCCCTTCTCCCCTTTAATACTCTTGAAATTTGTAACTCCTATTTAGAACCGTTTTTAGACACCTGTTTTAGATACCTGTTTTGACACCTGTTTTTGACACCTGTTTTTGACACCTGTTTTTGACACCTGTTTTGACACCTGTTTTCAGATACCTGTCTTTCATACCCTCTTAATTCTAAAATCCCTTTAGACTCTCAGCTTTCAGGGCTTCTTTAAAACGCCTTGTAACCTCCTCCGGGCTCAGGGGGATATTCGGAGCTTTTGTATTTCCAGGTTTCAGGATTACATGAATAAAAGAAAGCTCCTGCATGGCCCGAAACTTCCTGAAAGCTTCGATCAGGTCTTCTTTGCTGTTTACCTTAGCCGTATTCTGAATTCCACAGGCGTTTGCAACGATTTCCAGGTCAATATAGCGGAGGGCGCAGGTTTCCTGTGAACCTGTGGAACCGTAGGCGCCATTATCAAGGCAGATAATTATCAGATTTTTCGGAGCTTCCCTGGCAATTTCGAGCAGGGTATTAGGATTCATAAGCAGGCTTCCGTCCCCATCAAAGGTCACAACGGTTTTCTCTGTTCGAAGGGCAAGGCCAAGACCAATCGATGAAACAAGTCCCATTGAGCCGAACATATAAAAGTTGAGCTCTCTGTCCTTGCAGGCATAGAGTTCCTTGCAGGGGACTCCTAGATTTGTTACCGTAATTTCGTCGTCAAGTTGAGAGGCAATTGCGCAAATAGCATCATTCCTGAGCATTACTGGCTTGAGGGTTTCAGTCGTAAAATTAAATCTGCATGTCCTTTCCATAACCTCAGGCTTTTCCGGCATCCCTGCAACTTCCCAGGCACAGCAGTCCGAACTTTCCCAGACTTTCGGGGATATCAGGGCTATATGCGGCCTTAAATTCTTAAAAGCGTCTCTTATCACATTTTCAAGGAGAGGGAGTTTCTCGGCTTCATCGATTATTGTGTATACCAGTCCTGCCCCTTCCAGGATTGCAGGCAGGTGGATCCCAAGTGGAACCTGTGCTTCTATACCTTCGCCGTAGACACCACGCCAGCTTGTCAGGATAGGTAAGGGAATCCTGCATATCACATTCAGGGATTCCAGGGCGTTAATCATATTCCCAAGCCCTGTGCTCTGGATAAGCATCATGGGCTTCCCTCCTGCAAGGTAAGCCCCGGCACAAATGCCTACACCGTTTTCTTCTCTTGTTAATCGGATTTCAGGAAAATTCTCCGAAACCAGCGGAAGCAGGTTCTTAATCCTGTCACAGGGCAGAGTTGCAGCAAGGTCAATACCTGCTTTTTCCATAATTGCTATAACTTCCTCTTCCGGACTTGCCATAGAAACACCTCTTCAGTTTTCTCATTTCTTCAATAACTTTTCCGAATACAGAGCTTTTTCAAAATCAGATCTTTTCCTGATTAGAGGTTCAGTTCCTCGAGGAGTATATCCGGATTTCTGGCAGTAGCTACCGGAGTTATCTGGGAAAGTGTGAAATCCTCTTTCAAGCGCCTGTACCCCCCACCTGCAATATTAAGGAGGATGGTTTCATCCCTTGAGATTTTTCCGGCTTCTACGGCTTTCAACAGGGAAGCTGCCGCAACTGCCGAGGGGGGCAGAATATCGATTCCTTCCAGGGATTCAAAAAGGGCTTTTGCCTCAAGGGCTTCTTCTTTCGTAATCGCGTACATTATTCCGCCGGTGTCAACAAGTGCATCGTAGAGTCCGCCTGTAACCCCATACGGAGGAGCCCGGTTGGTAAGCACGGTGGCGTAAGTATCCTCGATCTGCTTCTTTGCATCCTTCATGTCAAGTTCCGGAATAATTTCTCTTCTTCTTTCCTGCCAGGCATTGTACATGGGCACGAAAGGAAGATTCTGGGCAAGTTGAAGTTTCGGAAGCTTTTGCCCGAACTGCCCATCAGCCCTGAGGCGTAAAGCGGCTTCCCAGGCTGAAATTCCTCCAGTACCGCTTCCGACGGCCTGGAAATAATGGTCAGGGATCTTTCCTATGGTAACGGCTGCGTCCAGCATTACAGTGCCCATGCCATCCCTTCTGGCGACATTTCTAGCTCCACCTTCGGGAATCATGCCAGGCAGTTTTGCAATTCGGCCTGCAAGGTTGATAGCATCCGTGTAATCGTTTCCAGGGCCCATGCTTATAAGATGAATGGATTCGGTCGGCTCCTCTGGCAGCCATAGTTTCGAAACTCCGGAGTCCGGCACCACTATATAGGCATCAATTCCTGTCAGAGCCGAAACGTGCGCAAAAGCCCGGCCTGTGTTTCCGGCAGAAGCAAGGACTATAGCTTTTCCCCCGGTTTCTTTCAGGAGCTGCATTGTCGGGTATGCTTCGAGTTCTTTGAAACTGCAGGTTTTAATAAAAGCTCCTTTTTCGGGCCAGTACCCGCTGAACCCTATATAAAGATTTGAAAGCCCGAGTTCCCTGGCAAAGGCTTCGCTTTTATAAGTTATGGGTCCGGCGTCCGTAGTAAGTTCTTCCTGGATCGGAAGCCAGGAGTGAAACCTTCCCATACCTGGCTGGTTTCTCAGATCCAGCTTTTTTTCGAAATATTCCGCCCGCAAAAAGGCATTGTCGTTCTCACAGGTGAGCCTGTATTCCTGGCCGTATTCTTTTCCGCACTTCAGACATTTCAGTTTGAATCTTCCCATCGCTATCAAAGAAAATTGGGTTTCTTATTAAATATATATTCCTGAAATGTGAATAAAATTGGCTTTTTGTGCCACATATTCATATTAGTGGCCTGATACGGAAATTCCTTTCTCCGGTAGGGAAGAAGAGCTTTTCTCAAGACACGAACAGAAAGAGTATAAATTGACAGTAAAGGG
>CAYSZA010000255.1:0-4473 GCA_964435275.1 uncultured Methanosarcinales archaeon
TTTTCCGTCCCAGGGGGCGGGATTAAATCGAGGACAACATTCCTGACTCGGAATTTCGCTGCTCATAATTTTTCACCCTGTTAAATAATTACTTTTGGGGTTATTTTAGGTTTTGGTTTCAATCTTTATTTTAATAGTCTTGCTAGTGAATTGCACAATATGATTTCTTTCCAGATACTTTGCGTGTGCATTTGTAAAACATACTTGAAATTGTTACCTATTGGCACCGCAGGCTGAATTTTCATGACTTTCCGTCTTACACACTATTCAGTTATAACTCAAAAATTATACATTATCGCGATAGGTCAGGTTACAATTTAACTGATAAATCGATAGCACTAAACCTTTAACTCCTGTAATTACTAAAAATATGTAAAACGTAAAAAGAGCCTTATAGGAGGACAAATAATACTTCATGGTTAGCGGCATTGAGACTATTTGGATCTCAAGTTAAAAGTTTTTTGCCGCCAGTTATCACTAGAACAATGTTGAATTTTAAGAATTAAAGTACATTATATTGTACCAAAAAGACAGGAAAAAGAAGAAAGATAAAGGGGGAAATAGGATTAAACCTAACAAATTTTTTCATTCATTCATCTCGATATTAACAGTTTTACTTTTGTTTTTAACACTCTTTCCGGCTACAACATTCGCATCTACCGAACAAAGCTCTCCGGTAATGAATAACAATTCGACCGTGAGCATATATGTGTACATTACAAACTCTAACTGCAATTCAGTCTCTGTAATTGACACTGCTACAAATACTGTGACAGCTACGGTAAAAGTAGGAGCTTATCCAATAGGAGTTGCAGTCGTCCCTGATGGATCAAAAGTATATGTGGCGAATTCAGGCAATGAGACTGTCTCTGTAATTGATACAGGCAGTAATAAAGTTACAGCTACGGTGGAAGCAGGAATAATTCCATTTGGAGTTGCAGTCACCCCGGATGGCGAAAGAGTATATGTGACAAACTTTAACAGTGACAATGTCTCTGTAATTAACACATCCACTAATAAAGTTATAGACACTGTGGATGTAGAAAGTATTCCGAGAGGGGTTGCAGTCAGCCCGGATGGATCAATGGTATATGTGGCAAATTCAGGTAACAATTCCGTCTCTGTAATTGACACGGCAACAAACAATGTAATGTCCAATATAAGTGTCGGTGACAATCCAAATGGACTTGCAGTCACCCCGAATGGGAAAAAGCTATATGTGGCGAACCATAAAAGCGATAATGTTTCCGTAATTGACATAGCCAATAATACAGTTACATCTACGGTACAGGTTGGATATAGACCCTGGGGAGTCGCAGCTTCTCCAGATGGATTAAAAGTATATGTGACAAATGCAGAAGGAACTGTTTCTATAATTAGCACAGACACGGATAATGTTACAGCTATAGTGGAAGTAGAAAAGTTTCCGATAGGAGTTTCAGTCACTCCAGATGGATTTAATGTATATGTGACGAACTCTGACAGCAACAATGTTTCTGTAATTGACACAGTTACAAACACTGTCACAGCCACAGTGAAAGTAGGAAGCAATCCTGTTGCTTTCGGACAATCTGTAGGAATAATAAGACAAATTCTTAATAGAGAAAACCCGGTTACTCCGGTTGCTGCATTCTGTGCATGTTCTATCTCAGGAGAAGCACCTTTAGAAGTGAAATTCGTAGATAAGAGTACAGGCTCACCTACTTCATGGTCCTGGAACTTTGGTGATAACTGCACTTCAACAGCTCAGAATCCTGTACATAAATACTGTAAAGCAGGAGAATATACTGTAAGCTTAACAGTGAAAAATACTGAAGGTTGTGATGCAGTTACGAAAACCGGTTATGTCATAGTGAAAAGTAAGTGCCCATCGTAAATTGAAATGAAATAAAAAAGTCATGTAATTAGGTAGTGGGCGCATTGGGTCTGAGCTTGTCACACTCATGTTTCCTTAAGTGTTATAGGAGCGGATCTAAATCCTATTACCTGGATATTTTTTCTTGCTTATTAACTCCTCTCGTCCTCATTACAATGATCCGATCACTTATGTTTCAATCCTTGTTTTGCTGGAAGTCGTTTTGCAACCATTAGACACAGGAAACTATATTCAGGTTATGCACGTATTGTTTCAATCCTTGTTTTCGTGGATGGTACCGTTTTATGGGGTCATTTGAAAGTTTTTGATAACCATGCTGAGATTTTATTTTTTCTTTCTAATGAAGTCGCATTGTCGCAAGTTTTCCCTGATTCTTTTTTACTCTACAGGTCCTTAAGGCTCTTATGCTTCTCCCATAGCAGAAGACATGAAGATACTATTCATACTCACTCTATATACAGCTTCGAATTCCTACCATCGAACGTTACAGAGTATTCATCAAGAATATTTCTACCTATCAAAATATCTCCTGCTGCATCATTATAAAAAGCTTCAATATCTTTGTGTTTATTCTGAAGGAATTCCAGGTCTATAAAAGTGTACCATGTGTCAACTGTGTCTCCAACGACACTTACACTTGCCATTAAGTCCTTATCTAACCCGAGTTTAAACCAGACGTCTTCTGGTATAACAACTGCATCTGAGCCAGTATCAAGATATGCACAAGTTTTATGTCTTTTTCTTAGAACTGGATTAATGAGAGTCACAACGACAAGAGGGTCATTATCGTAATAATCAAAAGTAGTTTTTTCATGCATAGTTTCTATTCCTAAGTCGGGCAACTGAAGGATTTTTACCTACTCTACGCACAAAGAAACGGTGGCCTGGACGCTCTTTTCTTGCCCTTAAACTAACATCTTTAAGGTGATCACCTACCAACACAAGGTCATTAGCATCAACATCTATGGCTATTATTTTTCCACTGTATAGTTTTTCCCATTCTTCCTTATGGGCTTCATAGATATGTTTTGCTTCTATATCGAATTTATTAGAGTCTGACATTGTGCTCACCTTTTCGATTAGTTCTTTGCTGTGAATTATGTCTTATTATCTAAATAATAATATCGGCTCTTTATCCCTGCCTTTCGTTTTCGATTACGGCTTATTGTCTGAGTTTGCTTATGGTTTTATTAGTTTTTTAGATAGACAATGAAACCCGAAACTTCTCGTTTCAATCCTTGTTTTGATGGCAGGTGTCTTTTTTCATAAAACACGTAAGGGCGTATGGTGAATGCCTAGACAGTTTCAATCCTTGTTTTCGTGGCTGGTACCGTTTTACAGGGTCGTTTTCCCTTATTTTCAGCAAATTCTGAGATTATTTCAAATCTGAATATCAATATCAACCAGCTTATTTTTTGCATCAACTGCATAATATTCGAAATTTACTTGCTTTTATTTTGGTTAACAAAATTTGCTGGTCAACGAATGACTGGATAATATATAAGGAGCAGCACGTTATAAACTTTTGCATTTTCACATGCCTGATGTTGATATTAACTTTTTATCAATGAACATATATGATTATTATAAACTAATTTTCTCAAGAGTGGAGGTGAGCAGCAAGTATAAAAATTTATTCAAATGTTCTGCTTTATCGATGTGTTTCGCTTTTTGCTTTTCGCTTTTCAGGCCGATTTCGTTAAAAAATTTCAATCCGTGTTTTTGCGGCCAGGTAGGGGTACATCCACCAGTCTCAAATTCACAAACTCATATCTAAACTTCTCAAGTTCGGAATGAAACCTCTTTTGGGTCAAAGTATTCGGGGTCAAAATCTTCGCCCAGCCATTCCACGGTTTCTTCATATTCTTCATGCTCAGGATCTTTCAGGATCTCCAGCATATATTCGTAGCTTCCTACTCCCCCTGTGTCCTCAGGGACAGATGCTCTTTTTCCTGCAATGCAGATCGGATATTCCACACCTTCTTTTTTCGGAAGGATTTTCTCAAGCCGGACTTTTACCTGCCAGTTGTCCCCAAAATCGTACCTGTACAAAGCATCCTTATTTTCCAGGGTGAAATATCTGGAGATCCTGGTCTTATTTTCCGGTACAAAAGGCTCACAAAAATTCTCGTGGTCTTCGTCTTCTGTTCCGATTCTCTCAAGCTCCCCGGTTTCTGGGTTTCGCACTTCGAACTCGTGCAAGTGATAGTCTTCCCAACTCATTGCAGCCTGGATAGCCTTATGAAGGTCCAGAAAAGTATAGTTTTCCGGTACCTGGATTCGCCGCCAGATCTGAGGAGTAATGCCTTTCGTTGAAAGCTTTAACTGGTATATATTTTCGAATATGCCTTTCATAAGTTCTTCCCCTGAATAAACGTCCGCTATACCTAGAAATTCATTTACTCATTTCTCTCAAGATTAATTTCCGCAATTATAGGTTGCATGTTAAGATACATTGGAACGAATTCTCGGTTTTTATATTTCTCTACGAGTTTGAATTCGTTTTTTGACAGAAGCCGATATAATTTTTTTTCGAGTCAACACTTCACCTGAACATTCGAATGATTATGAAAATTAAGAATGCCACCAGTCCACTC
>CAYSZA010000256.1:0-4471 GCA_964435275.1 uncultured Methanosarcinales archaeon
GCAAGGAGCTGAAGCATTGTCCTGTTTACTTCAGCCGAGCCACTGGTTCCGTCGTAAGTCCTCATGCTGCCGACAGCATCAATCTCATCTATAAACAGGATGCTTGGAGACTTATCCCGGGCGAGCTGGAAAATATCTTTGACAAGCCTTGAGCCTTCACCTACGAATTTCTGGACCAGGTCTGAGCCCGACATCCGGATGAAGGTTGCTTTTGCCTGAGAGGCTATAGCCTTTGCAATAAGAGTCTTGCCCGTGCCTGGGGCGCCGTGGAGCAGGACACCAGAGGGAGGCTCGATTCCCAGGTCCTCGAAAAGTTCGGGCTCGGTAAGCGGCAATTCGACGCTTTCCCGGACTTCCTGAAGCACTTCATCAAGCCCGCCAATCATACTGTAATCCACACCTGGGGAGTTAATGAGTTCCATAACCTGAGCCCGAACATCAGCGGCCCTGCTGACTATGGAGATAATTGAGTATGCCCCGTTTACTGCAACTCTCATACCGGGTTCAATCTTTCCGATGCACTCTTCAGGGATCTGGGTAAGCACCTCCTGGTTATTCCCATGCTGCCTTATAAGTGCGATTTCCCCGTTTACCTCAAGAATAGTTGCAATAAAGAGAGGAGGCTCGGTAAGCTGCTCCAGATGAGCTTTCAACTTATTGATTTCCTGAAGGTGCCTGCCAGTAGCTACACTCGCCTCAAGAAGCCGGGCCTTCATGTTCTCGTTCTGAACCCTCATGATTTCTATTTCGGTTAAAAGAGACCTCACATCTTCATTATTGATCTTCCCGCATTCAAGCTGGAACTCTACCCTTGTTTTGATATCTTCCATAGAGGATCTTATTGCACTGTCTTCTGACATTTGAAAACACCTTTTTTATCGCGTAAATTTGAGTTTATGCATGGTATAAAGGTTAATTCGTTCAGGAATTCTTGATTTGTGGATGAATTGACATGAACGCTGACTGGCTTGTGGATTTATCATGCAGGTCCTAGCCAGTTAATTAGTTTCAACCACTAATTACCCGTAGCCAGTTAATTAGGCGTAAGGTAATTAGCGGTAATCAGTTAACCAGTTGTGGCCAGCTGATCAGTCATAAAGTTTTAAGCGTTATTTTGTGGAGAGGTTATCAGTTTATATAGCTCATCCCAGGGTAATTTAGGTTCTGTCATTTAAATTCTGTCTCGGCTTTTACTAAAAGTAAAGCCTGAAGAACGGGAAAAACGAAGCACCATTCTCATAAAATCCCCCGTTACAGCAAGACTCACACACCAAAGGTTAAAATGGCATTAAAAGGTATTCTTACCTTCTCACAGTATATATTAAGATGCCCGAAACTAATAATACATACATAAATATAAAAAGGATATATATAAGTTCCTGAGACTTCAGTTACACGTTTAATACCCTGACTGCCTGTCTGGTATCTCGACTGGAGATTTATTTAATATTTCGATTAAATTGCTTTCAAGCACTTGATTGAAGTTTGTCGATTTTTGTATTTAGATTCAGTCCCCATATTTTCTTTTTCCTATATTATACATGCTGTCTTATACATGCTGTCGAATTCTCCGGACTCAAGTGAATTATTCCGGGAAAGGTGGATCGAAATCTAGAAAAAGGTAATGGCTATTAACTTGACTCTTTACTTAGCCCTATCCTGCTCGGGAAGGATAAAAAAGGATATAAATTTTTCCCCAGGCTCTAAAGGAAGGTATGACCGGAAAAAGGTATCCTTTTGTAAGTCATTAAAAACAATCGTCAGTTCTCTTTCCTCTAAAGCCGGGCATCGAGAACATTATATAAAAATTATGGAATTGAATCGAGAAACGAATAAAAGAAGCTACATTTATAAAAAGTTAAAAAGATAGATTTAATAATAAAAGCATTATATCATCCCACATGCGTACGTCGCAAGATTTTCTAAGAGTAGGCGCAGCAGTCACATTTGTTGGCTTCATTATATTATTATTAGGTATAGTTCTCACCGTTTTACAGCATCCTGCAAGCAGCCAGATGGGCGGACTGATCATGATCGGCCCAATTCCGATAGCTTTTGGCTCATCTCCTGAAATAACAACAAATATGCTGGGACTCGGATTAATAGTGTCAATTCTCTATTTATTCTTATGGAAAATGAAACGTTGATTGATGGAAGTATGCTTTTTTTGATTGGGATTTCCGTAATGTTCATCGGATTCCTGCTAATTATGATCGGTATAGCTTTAAGCTTGTCTCAGGAATCCAGATCAGCGCAGGATTACTCAAGCAGGACAAACACATCTGGAAAAGAATCCCGTTTTGAAATTCCGGATTCCAGATCCCCATTCCACGAAACCCCTCCTGAAGAAAAAGTCAAATCAGAAATCAAAGCCGGAGGGGTAATAATGCTCGGCCCGATTCCCATTATCTTCGGAAGCGACAAAGAAAGTGCAAAAACCGCCGCAATCCTGGCAATAATACTCATGCTCCTTAGCCTGCTGATTTTCAGAGCTTCCTTCTTCTAAATTCCACTTCCATTTTCCCTTCAGGTTTCCAAAAAACTGTTTTCAACCTGCCTGAAAAAAATTATTCATCCTTTGCAAATCTCTACCGATATACACGTTAAGAAAACTTCACATTCTACGATATAACCAAAGAAACAAGGAAAATACGAAAGATTTCTGTCCCATAAATAAACCCTTTTGAGCGAACAAAGTGAGCGAAAAAGGCAGCATACTGTAGAGTTGCAGAGCGCGAGTCGGGCCGTCCTCCCGAGACGGGACTCGAGTGAAACAAAAAGTTATTAATGGTTAAGCCCGAATCAGGGCTTTATGTTTACGATAATCACAGGCGCGCAGTTCGGTGACGAGGGAAAAGGCAAAATTGTTGACCTTCTTGCAAAAGATTATGACATTGTTGCCCGCTTCCAGGGAGGGAACAACGCAGGCCATACGGTCAGGGTAGGAGAGGAGGTTTACAAACTGCACCTGATCCCTTCAGGTATTCTGCTTGATGCCAGAGTTCTGATCGGGCCTGGGGTTGTCCTGAATCCTGAAGTCCTGGCCGAAGAAATCACGATGTTTGAGAAACACGGCATAAAAGTAGATGCCGGAAAACTCGGCGTAGATGCGAAGACAAGCATAATCATGCCCTATCACATAGAGCTGGACGGGTTAAGGGAAGCGTCCAGGGAAAAGAAAATCGGAACTACAAAACGCGGAATAGGCTATGCTTATATCGATAAAGTCGCAAGAGACGAATTCCGTATGGCTGAGCTTGTGAACCGTGAACGTTTTCTTGCAAGACTTGAGGAACTCGCTCCCCAGAAAGAGAAGGAAATAGCAGCACTGGGAGGAGATCCGAAAATCGTCAGAAACCCTGCCTTAATAGAGAGATACCTCGAGCTGGGTAGTCAGTTCGCCAATTATGTGACAGACGTTTCGAGGGAGATCAATAAAGCCCTTGACGAAGGAAAAAATGTGATGGCTGAAGCTGCCCAGGGGACTCATCTCGATGTCATACATGGAACCCAGAAATTCGTAACTTCTTCCTCTACAATCGCAGGTTCTGCCTGTGCCAACCTTGGAGTCGGCCCTACAAGAGTAAATAACGTAATCGCGATAGTAAAAGCATATATTACAAGGGTAGGTGAGGGCCCGCTTCCCACAGAACTTACAGGAGAACTGGGAGAAAGAATACAGAGAGCCGGAGGGGAATTCGGGACTACTACAGGAAGGAGCAGAAGGTGTGGATGGTTCGATTTGCCTCTGCTGAAGAAGGCCATTGCTCTTAACGGATATACCGAAATCTCTCTGACCAAACTTGATGTACTCACAGGTCTTGAACCCATAAGGATATGTACCAGCTATACTTACAGGGGAGAAAATCTGGAATATCCTCCGGAACTTACAGAGGATCTTGCAGAGTGCTCACCTGTTTATGAAGATCTTCCTGGCTGGGAAACTGACCTTACCGAAGTAAAATCCTTTGAGGAGCTTCCGGAAAACGCGAGAAACTATGTCAGAAGGCTAGAAGAACTCATGAAAGTACCCATTAATTACATTTCGGTAGGTCCGGGCAGGGCACAAACCTTTAAAAAAGAGTGATCTTATTCAGTAGACTTGCCAGACAAATTGCCGAAAAATGCATGTATTAACTGCAGTGGATATGTAAAAATACGCATATCCAACTTTATTTAGGACTTACGCAGTTGAACTGAAAAATCAATAGCACTAAACCTATGACTGTTTAAAACACATCTTTTACTGTAACGGCTATTGTGCTTGTTTTGGATCTCAACTGCGTAAGTCCTATTTATTTATAAGCTTTAAATCAGTCTTTGTAGCACAGTTACCATAATCCTTGTTTTTTAAAGTTCTATGTAATAATGAAGAAATCAGATATGAACTGAATATTTTTTAAGAACAACCTTTTGACCCACTTTCCGCAGTAAAATTTCAGCGTTTCACATTTTTACTGCTATCGATTTT
>CAYSZA010000257.1:0-2072 GCA_964435275.1 uncultured Methanosarcinales archaeon
TCAATAATTTGCAGCAGTAAAGGCAGTAACCATAAATAAGACCACCGATATACTGAGTCTTGCGGCGATGATGAGAGTTACCCCAGCTGAGCAAAAGATGATGAGAACAATTTCCTGATGCCGCGCTTTTCACCTATTTTGGATATACCTTATTTTTGTTTACGTAATTTTCCAGCTTGCATTATTTATCGGCAGTATCTTTTTTTCGTGCAGATCTAAGAGCTTTTATCTGTTTGTAAACCAAATATCATAAAGGTGTTAAATACGAGCCAGTATGACCTGAATGAGATTATAAAAAAAATAAAGGATAGAATCCCTTTTGAGTTAAAAGACAACGAACGAAGCAGAACCTGGAGTTTAAGAGTTATCGTAAGCAAGCTGTACTACTCCCTTGACTATGAGAATGAACCTCAAGCCACCAGGCAAAAAGTAACTCAGCTTCTTCTTTATCATGGACAGTTTACCAGAGAAGAAATTGATGAAATTTTCCTGTTGTCAGCAAAGGAAACTACTACATACTCAATGGAATTTCTAAAACTGCACCCTGAAGTTGCACAGGCTGAAGCCCTGAAAAGTAAAGAGTTTCCTGATGAAATAGAAGGAGAGGAAGGGAAAAAACTCAAGGAAATAAAGTATATTTTTCCGCATTACTGCTGAATATTCAGTTGAGGTTTCCCAATAGATTCAGAGTGTAGACAAAAAGATGACTGAAAATGGATAGTAAGATCAATACGAGATTGGCAGAGAAATTGGCAGAGAAATTAGCAGAAAAGATATATACGTATCTGATTTTTCCGAAAGATAGCAGCAATTATGAGATCCGTAAGTATTATCAGCTTATAAAACAGATACCACTATTTTTATAATTATTAATTAATATTAACTCCCAGTTAATTCGCTTAAAGCAATATAGAGCGATATAAATACCCTCATCAATGAAAGATACTTTTATATCTGTTGATCGCTAAATTCTATGCTCCGGTCTGACATAATAATATATATCAAAATATAATATCTCCAATTTATTCAAACAACCAAGATAATATGAGAAATTATGGAAGGTACTGGCGACACCGATAAAGAGACTCTTTTTAGTCATGAGGAGAATGAGAAGCTCAGATACTCCCGAGCAGCTCATGTAACAAAAGTCTCAATGCTTTTAAATTTTGTACTGACGAGTTTTAAGTTTGCGTCTGGGATCCTAGGAAATAGTACGGCAATGGTTGCTGATGCAGCTCACTCGCTGTCAGATTTGGTAACAGATATCGCGGTGATTGTAGGTTTAAGAGTTGCAAAGAAACCAAGAGACAGTACACATAACTACGGACACGGAAAAGTCGAAACCTTGGCTGCAGCATTTACAGGGCTTGTACTTGTTGCGGCTGCTTTTGGAATTTTATGGGGTGGCCTTGAAAAAATTATTGCTTATTACAATGGGGAAGGACTTCCAGAACCAAACAAAATTACTCTTGTTGTAGCGATAATTTCAGTTGTGTCAAAAGAGTGGTTATACCGTTACACCATAGTTTGTGGCCGAGAAATTAAGAGTGACGCGGTAATTGCAAATGCATGGGATCACCGTTCGGATGCCCTTTCCTCTCTAGGAACCACAATAGGGATAGGAGGCGCAATCTTTCTTGGAGGTCATTGGGTGGTACTTGACCCATTAACTGCAATTGTAATAAGTTTCCTTATCTTTAAAGTTGCATTCGATATTTCTTACAAAAACCTGAACGAACTGCTGGAAGCTTCACTTGATTCAGAGACTTACAGAAGTATTGAAGAAATTCTAATTTCTACTGAAGGCGTCTTAGGTTTCCATGAGCTAAAAACTCGAAAAATAGGGAATGCCATGGCTGCAGATGTCCATATTGAGGTTGACCGGGACTTGAATATCGTGGATGCGCATGAAATCTCAACCCAGATAGAAAACAGGTTAAAAGAGATCTGCGGCAAAAACGGTCACTTTTCGATTCATGTAGAGCCGTGTTCTGATTCTGAGTATGAGTATTATAATAAGGATATGTCGGGACAAATAACAGAATAAGATATAATTGATTATCAGAGTAACT
>CAYSZA010000257.1:2172-4457 GCA_964435275.1 uncultured Methanosarcinales archaeon
TATCTGGACATAAGAATCAAAAATTGAAGTTTGAATTGTAATGAATTCTGAAGTTACAAAAAGGTAAAGATTCAAAAAAGAGAAGATTGCGGCAGGAAGTCGCAGTCTGAAATTACATTCAGTGTCGCCTTTCCGCTTCGGAAAGATCACTCAATAGCTATTTTCTTTGCCGACTCTTCAAGTTGCATTTTCGGAAGCGTAATTGTCAGGACACCGTTTTCCATTTTTGCAGTGCTACCCTCTTCCTTAACACTTGAAGGAAGGCGAACTGCTCTGTAGAAGCGAGTATATGCTCTTTCCTTACGGACGTACCCTTCTTCTTCAGTCTCTTTCTCCTTCCCGGTCTTTGCACTGATCTCAAGCATGTCTTCCTTAAGATTAATTTCGACATCCTCTTTATTGATGCCGGGCAGGTCGGTAGTGACCACAAGTTTGTCTTCCTCTTCCTTAATGTCGATAGCAGGTGTGTAGACTCTTCCGCCTCCCCATTCTTCCATCGGCATAAAATCTTCAAACAACTGGTTGAGGCGTTCTTGTGTCCTTCTTATCTCTTCAAAAGGGTCCCAGCGTGTAGGTCCTGAAAACGATCTTCTCATAGGCCATCTCATATTAAAATACCCCCTAAATTAAAGTGACAACACAGAATTTATGTGCTACTCTGAATATATTGAGAAAGGATATATACATTTTCCTGAGCAATTCACAAAATCGTAGTACAAAAGATAACCTGAAAGATAAAAGAGAAAAAACTCCGAAAAGCCAGAGCAGAAGATTTCTGGAAATTCAAAGAAGCTGGGAAAATAGGAAATCAAATAGGAAACGAGAGACAGGCAGTTACTCAGCCCTCACAAGTATACCTATAAGATCTGAAGCTTTTACAAGGCCCAGAGAACCTTTTTTAACAGATTCCTCATCAAAATTCTCTGCTCCGTCAGAATCCTTTCTGTCGGTCCTGTAGATTGCAAAGGGGATAGGGTCTCGAGTGTGGGTTTTTAAGGAAATCGGAGTTGGATGATCAGGCAGTACAAGAATCGTAAAGGGCTCATCTGAGGCTTCAGCATGCTTAAGAATAGGGGCTACTATCCGACTATCGAAATCTTCGACAGCTTTTAATTTTTTGTCAATACTCCCTTCATGTCCGGCTTCATCTGAAGCTTCCACATGAACAAAAACAAGGTCTCTGGTTTTCAGGATCTCAATGGCAGCACTGGCCTTTCCTTCATAATTGGTATCCAGATAACCGGTAGCTCCGTCAACTTCGATTACATCAAGGCCTGCATAAACCCCAATGCCCTTCAGAAGATCGACCGCCGAAATAATTGCTCCGGCTTTCCCATACAGTTCTCGAAACGGCGTAAATTCTGGAGCATGCCCCTGACCCCAGACCCAGATTGAGTTTGCAGGATTCTTACCTTCTTCAATCCTCTTTAGATTAACCGGGTGCAACTCAAGAACCACCATTGATGCTTTGATCAGGTCGGAAAAGAAATCTCCATCTTTTCCTCCAGGCAGGTATTCCTCAATTTTCCTTCCCGTAATATCGTGCGGAGGGGTACATTCCGTTTCAGCTCCCAGGTTCTTTCTGGCAACCATCAAATGCCTGTAGCTGATTCCCGGATAAAAGCTCAATTCTTCAGTACTGAGTTCCGTATCAAGGGTCTCGATGAGAATCTTAGCTTCTTCACTGCTGATATGTCCTGCACTGTAATCTTTTATTCTTCCATGCTCAATAGTTATAAGATTGCATCTGAAAGCCACATCATCAGGTGCAAGAGCCACACCCATACTGGCAGCTTCCAGAGGAGCCCGACCGGAGTAATACGCTGCCGGATCATATCCTAAAATGGACATATTTGCGACATCGCTTCCTGGGGGAAATCCATCAGGTATAGTTTTTGCAAGCCCGGTTTTCCCGTGGGCTGCGATAAAATCCATTGCAGGAGTTCGGGCTGCCTGAAGAATGGTTTTTCCACCCAGTTTCTCTATGGGGTAATCAGCCATTCCGTCTCCTATAAGTACAGCGTATTTCATTGCTTCACCTGTCTCCAACTATCTTACTCTTTCATCTCGGGATTAAATATATTATTTTCTACCAGATACCTGTTATCTGATTTTATCGGGCATTTTCCAGCAGGTCTTTCTGCTGATCCTGAAGTTTTTGATTCCCACACCCATTTTACACAAACATTATAATATAGTATCCATATCCTATACAGAACAGGTTCTCAGCATAAAGTACATTCAGTGGCAAAAGAGTCAGCATATATCGTTATTTACGAAGAATT
>CAYSZA010000258.1:0-4448 GCA_964435275.1 uncultured Methanosarcinales archaeon
GGAATTCGTGCGTTCGAATCGCACCTCTCGCATCATACTTTTTTCTTAATCATTAGTAATCTGTAACCCTTTATCTTTTCTTTACTTCCATATTTGTTAGTTAATTTTTCAAAACCTTATTTTGTTTCAAACCTTTGAATTTATAAGAAGTGAAAATTGAGCGTTTCAAACACTTGATGCTTATAAAATAGTAATGAGATTTTTTTCGGTGCTTTAGAGCATACCCAAAAAGACAAAAATAACCAAATTTTTTTCGTTACACTTATAAATGTTTGATTCACGGTTGGCAAGTTTATTGAGAGAAAATTCAAAGGAAAACTTGGATCATATTGTCTAGAAAAGTTTTAGTTGCATCAACTTCAGGATTGCAGTACTACATGTTGTTATATAATAGCCTTCCGCTTAGCCAAAGGTGATGGATTAAATCCGATTACAAGTCGGTCGTAGTTATAATCACATCCCCGCTCTAAGTTCTTATTAACTCTATTTTGTAGTCCATCTTTGCACAGATGATATTGAAAAATCTGAATATCAGTAGTCTTTTGAAGTTTGCTATAAGTCATTAATTCCTACCTCTATTGGAGAGTTTATTTTTAAATTCGAATCTTTTTCCTTATTTTCTTCGAGAGTACTAATGTCCTGTAGAAAGAGGTATTTAAACTTTGATTGGTTGAAACTATTTTTACACTTTTAACAATTTAATGCCAACTTTTCAGTTTAAATGTATAAGTCTATCTCAATTAAAGGAATAATAAAAAAATGAATAAATACATTAAGAAGTATGTGATAAAGAAGCGACGTTATTTCAGTATTTATGTTGCCTTTATGCTACCTAAGAGGATTGTTAATAAAACAACTGGAATTTATACAAAATATAAGGCGATTATCATGGACTTGTTTATTTTACACCGATCCCAGGAGATGGTGTCTAATGGCATATGAAACATCAAAACAACTTGAAATAGATTTTAAACCATCATTGGAAAAAATCTATGGAGAAGACGAAGTAGTTGAGATGTTTACAAATATTCTGGAAATTACTGAAAGAGCAAGGTTAGAAAGTATAACCTGTTTAAGACAACTTGAAATAGATATTAAACCAGCCTTGGAAGAGGTCTATGGAGAAGACAAAGTAGATAATATATTTACAAATATTCTGGAAATTATTGAAAGAACCAGATCAGAACGTACAGCTTCTTTAAAAATAGATGATATCACAAGAGATTGCAGCTGGTATAAAGACGAAATAATATACACGTTCTATGCAGATCAATTTGGCATAAAAAATAAAAATACTACTAATACATTTAAAGATTTGATAGAAATGCTCCCTTATCTTAAAGATTTAGGAGTGACGACACTATATATTTTGCCGTTTATGGATTCTCCAATGGGTGACGCAGGTTTTGATGTTCGAGATCCTCAAAAAGTTAGAGAAGATCTTGGTGGGATTGTTGAGTTTGATCAGTTTATGGGAGAGGCAAAAAAATATGGATTTAAAATCCAGGCAGATTTAGTATTGAATCACTTTTCAGATCAGCATAAATGGTTTCAAGACGCTTTAAACGGTGATGTCAGTAAATTAGATTATTTCGTATTTCGCAAAGAACCACCAAAGTATGAACGTTCGAAAGACGGTACAATAATTAAATATATTGAAGAAGATGGAATCCCTCCATCAGAAAGAAGGATGATTTTTGCTAGTGCTTGTGAAGAAACTCACTACAGAAAAGCCAACATTGGCGGAGATGATTATTACCTTTATCATACATTCTATCCTTTCCAGCTTGATATAAATTGGGAAAATCCCGAAGTTCTTTACTATGTGCTGGAGAAAATAATAGCTTTTTGGAGTAATAAAGGTATAGATATATTTAGATTAGATGCTATTCCCTTTCTTATAAAAGAAAAAGGTACAAATGCTGAAAATCAGCCAAGGACCCACTGTATAATCAAGATTTTAAGTTCATTTAATCAGGCAATCGGCCCTAGATCAATTTTTCACGCTGAAGCTTGTGAGCCTCCTAAAGAGATTCTTAAATATTTTAGCAAAGAACGCGTCTTTAATATTTACGGAGGCGAAAATTTAACCCGAACAGATGAAGTTCAAATTGCTTATAATTTCCCTTATATGCCTGCAATTTGGGCAAGCTTAATTACAGGAAGTAATGAACATTTTTGGAATGTACATGAAGAAACTCCTCCTATTCCTGAATCCACTGCATGGGCTCAATTTTTAAGAGTACATGACGAATTGACTGTTGAAATGGTTGGTACCAGTACACGAAAAATTATTTATGATGCATTACTTTCAAAGGGTAAAGATTTTAAGGGTCTTGGAATTAGTGGCAGAATGACTAATTTCCTGGACAAAAATCCAGCTAAAATCAGTCTTGCTTTTGCTATACTTCTTTCTCTTCCTGGGATACCTGTAATTTACTATGGAGATGAAATTGGAGCTGAAAATAACATGAACTATGCAGAGGAAACTGAAAAAAAGCGTAAGGAAGTTCAAAATAAAATAGATACAAACTTAAGTTCTTTTGATAGTCGAGATATTAACCGCGGCCCTATTTTAAGGAGTGACTTTTATAGTTCACAGAAGGACAATGTAATCTACAAAACAGTCAAGAACTTAATAGAAGTGCGAAAAGGGATGCCTGTTCTAGGAAGAGGGAAATTATCCAGGTTAGAATCAGACAAAAAAGAGATTTTTTCCTATCTAATAGATAATGACGATCAGTATGTGATAGTTGTAAATAATTTATCTGGAGAAAAATTAGAGACTTCTCTTACATTATTAAATGATTTAGTTAAAAAGATAGGTAAAAAGATAGGTAAAACGACAGGTATGGTAAACCTAATTAATCGTGAAAAGATAAATGTTTGTTTAAAACGTAAAAAATTAATTGTTTCTCTTGAGCCGTATCAAACCTTGTGGTTGAATTAGTCCCAAAAACCTTAATCTTAATTAAAATGAAGAAGATGGTAGATGCTATGACCTCTCTTTTAAGGGAACCGAAAGTTTCGGATAAACAGAAATAGCAAGAATACTTTCCTGGAAATGATTAATTGTATTTCTCCAATGTGCCAAATTCAAGCTTATCGGCTGTAACCATCTTCAGGTGGGTTATCACGACCGGCAAGGAGTATCCAGTACTTGCCGATAATGAGTTACTACTAAGATATCAATATCGCTTTTTAGCTAGGCAAATGTATAAAAATAGGGGGAATGAATACTTATCCAAACCTGTACAACTCCTGAATCTTATGAAAAACGAGCGTTTATTGAGATTGATTTCATATGGAAAAAGATCTGCATACGCCAATGACGACGGAAGCATACGCTTTGGATGTATGACCAGTCTGACCATGCAGTTTTTGTAAGAAGCGACCTGATGGCAGCGCAGGTCATGAAGGCTGCAGCCACTATATAAATATTGACGTTATGTTGTGAGGAATTTACATGCTAGAGCTTTCTGAACGAGAGAAAATCCCCGAAGCATGGGACATATACAAGAGGCGTATTCTATCCAATAGCATTATCAACAGTATGGTCATACGGGACGATGAGCTAACACTCGTGATGCAAGAGAATGGCGAGATACCTATTACAGAAAATTACGGGTATGGCCTCTATTATCATGATTGCAGGTACCTGAGCGGTTTTCTCATGCGACTCATGGACATGCCTCCTACGCGGGTTCTGTCCAGTGACGTGAGAGGTTTCAGGTCGACGCTTATGGTCACCAACCCGGAACTAAAGGATTGCACAGGTACTACCATCTCCAAGGAAACACTCCTCGGCACCATTACCACTGCCATAACTGGCTGCATACGGCATAGCCAGACCATTCGGAACTTCAACACTTTTCCGGTGACCTTGAGACTTACTTTTGAATTCGATGCAGATTTCGCAGACATGTTCACCATCAGGGGCATCGCCCCTCCGACCTCTAGGGAAGCGTTGCCGACAAGGTTTGATGGTAAAAATCTTTTCTTATCCTACGAGGGAGAAGACAAGCGTCGGCGCAATACGATCATCGCGTTTGACCCATTGCCCGCAAGGGTTGAAGGAAAAAAATGCGCCTTTGAGTTGAAGATACCTCCCCGAGGGTCACAGACAGTAAACGTGGAAATCTCCGTCGAGGAGATTAAGCCCGGCAAGGAACCGAAGCGACCGGTGAAAAATCCCGATCAGCGAATGAACCAGATTATGAGATCCTACGTTGCAGCCCTCGAATACTGTGACAACATAACGACCAGCAACAACATTTTCAACAGCATCATGGTGCGCTCGCTTGCCGACCTGAATATGATGCGCATGAGCTTCAACGGAGAAGTATTTCTTTCGGCAGGAGTGCCCTGGTACGACACACTGTTCGGGCGTGACAGCATCATCTCAGCACTCCAGCTATTGCCGTTCGAGGCGGAGCTGGCAAAAAGCA
>CAYSZA010000259.1:0-4442 GCA_964435275.1 uncultured Methanosarcinales archaeon
GTAGCGGCGTGATCAACCGGCGCAACGGTTGTGGCACAACGGTTGCGCTTGAGCCAAAACGACGATTCCGACTACTTCAGGTTCCTATCTGAATCGGGCTCAGGATTTTTTTCAGGGTGGAGATTGCAGAAAGGGCTGCAAGGTAGCTGGTCTTCGGGTTTTCCGGGGAGGGAAGGTTTTCGACTCTTGTGAAGAATTTACCGAATTTGCCTTCTACGCTTATTTCGTGTACGTTTCTGGAAAGGGCAGGATCGGCAATTACTCTTACTTTTGTCCGTTCAAAGCCTATGCCTGCAAGGCTTATCGTGGCTGCGACGTTCACATTTGCAGGGAAGGCTTTAACTGCGTCAGAGGCAGATCCTTCAAAAAGCAGAGTCTCTTTCTCGATCTTTTCAAGCTCAATTCCCAGGGCTTCAACATGCGGAGCTCCTGCAAGGCCCAGAGGCGGTTTCCTTGTAGTAAGGGTAACCGAGGAAATACCTGCTGCAGAAGCGGAATTTATCCCATCTATACCGACTACTGCGCCTGAAGGAAAATAGAGCTTACAGTTATTTTGCTCTGCAAGTGTGAAGAGCCTTTCCCGGAGTTCTTTGTCTGCAAGCGCACCTACACTGAGCACCATTACATCACATCCTGCTTCAAGGGCCTGGGGTACTATGAACCTGACAGCATTCTGGGAGGCACTTTCTATAACAAGATCTACGCTTTGCAATAACTCTTCAATTTTCATATAGACAGGGCTGCATCTCCTCAGGGAACCTGCAAGCTCAAGGGCTTTGCTCTCAGAAGAATCCGAAAGAGCATACAGCTCCGCATTAATAGCCCCGCCATCAATAGCCCTGCAAATCTGTCCACCAATGAATCCGCAACCAATAATTCCTATTTTCAGCATTCCAGACTCCTGATAAATAGTCAATAATTTTGATCTTTGTAATAGTACTGGACCTCTATGAGCGCGAGGTCGGGGTATTGTATTCTTTTCCCTCTCTTTAAACCTTCTGTTGAAATCATTTTTTTAACAGAGAAATGTTCTTACTATTCAATTCTGTTTCAAATAGTTCCGGGGTTCTCCAACTCCAATGCCGCAGTTTATTATACTTTTTCAAACCTTTGGTATTCTCCATAAGTCATTGGAATCCATAAAAATAATTCATTTTTATAAAAAAGCTTATCGATAAATTTGGAAATCTATTTATTAAGTAACAATGTCTTAAACCCAGAAAGGAGATTGAGTAACTATGTTTGAGTTAAAAGTTGTTACCCATTTTGCAGCAGCCCATCAGCTTAAGATGGTAGCCAAAAAATGTGAAAACCTCCACGGACATAACTGGAAGATCGAAGTTTGTGTGGCTGGAGAAAACCTCAACGACGCCGGAGTACTGGTGGACTTTGGAGAATTAAAGCAGAATGTATCCGAAATCATGACCAGGCTGGATCACAATTTTTTAAATGAACTCGATTACTTTAATGATCACAATCCACCTTCTTCAGAAAACATTGCCGTATATATCGCAAACTCTCTTCAAACTATGCTCAAAGACCCCAGAATCAGGGTTACCAGTGTCACAGCCTGGGAATCGGAGAACGCCTGTGCAACATACTTAATGGCTAACCCTTTTTCCCCATTTTAAAAAGTTGGTCACCATTTCTCATTTGAGTAGGCAACATAATTAAAGCATGATTTTGGTCCTCGTATTTCTACAATGCATATGTGTATACTTTAAGAGGTATAATATCAATTGAGAGAAATAGAAAAGCCCAAAGCGTCCTTACCTCTTATAAATTCGCGAAACATAACATAACGGGGCATAATTATGCTTATCAAAGAAGTTGAAAACTTTATAGATGAAGATCTGGGGTACGATGATGTTTCATGTACTATTGTGCCTGACAGACCTGCAGAAGCCATCATTTTCACAAAAGAGACCTGTGTTATTGCCGGAATTAAAGAAGCCGAGTCAATTTTTTGCTATCTTGGAATTCAGGCCGAAACCGCACTTAAAGACGGAGACAGCCTCAAAGCAGGCGAGATAATTTTCAGGCTAAAAGGAGGAGCGGTTTCAATTCTCAGAGCCGAGAGGCTTGCCCTGAACTTCCTCGGCCATCTGAGCGGAATTGCAACTCTAACACGGGCCTGCGTGGATACGGTAAGGGAATACTCAGAAACCATAAGGGTTGCCTGCACCAGAAAAACAACTCCAGGCATAAGAAAATTCGAGAAGCTGGCTGTAGCCGCAGGCGGAGGAGATACCCACAGGTTCAACCTCTCGGACTCGGTCATGATCAAAGACAACCACGTCAAACTGATGGGAATAGAAGCCGCAATTGAAGCCGCAAAGAAAACCAGTTTCACCCGGAAAATAGAAGTTGAGGTCGAGTCTGCAGATGACGCTGTTCTCGCTACAAAACTCGGAGCCGATATCATAATGCTGGATAACATGCAGCCCGAAACCATCAGGGAAACACTGGAGATACTCAAAGAAAAAAGGCTTAGAAATTCAGTTATTATAGAAGCATCCGGAGGAATTTCCCAGGCAAACCTTGAGGGTTATGCAAAAACAGAAGTGGACGTCATATCAATGGGTTCTCTTATTCACAAATCAAGATGGATAGATATGAGTCTGGAAATAATCAGTTAAAAATTATGAAGGAATCTAAATAAGGAGGTTGGAAAAATAAGAAGGATTGAAAAAATAAATTCCAGAATAGAGAGATAAAAAATAATAAAATAAGGAATAATAAAAGTGAAAAAAGCGAAAATAATAATGAAAGAAGGAGAAATAAGAGAGGCCTAGGGATGTAAAGTATAAAGACGGAGATAAAAGAGATAGGAAAATCGTAAAATCCAGGTCATTAGCAGTTCAGAAGCAAAATCAATTAATTTAGAATATATTCCGAAGCCGAATTCACAGGTTTAAAGGCATATTCTCAGATTTTTCATTTAAAGGGAAGAAAAAGAAAAGATCACAAACTTTATATCTGCTTTTGTTGAGATATTTAAGGTCATGGGAGTAGAATTACTGTTAAGATAGCTTATCTAAAACATTCAGGCAATAACCTGCTGTAGACAGGCTTTTTATCAGGTCTTTGGGGTAGCAGAAGTGAAACTGAAAAGAGTTTACGTAACTGTGTTATTTGTGTTTTTCATTCTGCTGGTGTCCGGCAGCACAGTATCGGCAAAAACTGCGGTGTATGAAGGGGACATTGAGGAAGGACAGGCATACCAGCTTAATAATTATGTAATCGAACTCACGGATATTTTTCCTGAAGCCAATACAGCCTCATACTATGTGTATGAGAAAGATAAGGAAGTAAAGGACGGCCTGCTGGATGTAAATAAGACTGCCAATTTTAGTTTTGAGGAAAAGAGCAAGGTCGAGATGCGCCTGAAGTCATTGCATGCCGAGAGAGTAGCCACCGTTGAGATCACGATATCCAACTATAGTACAGAAGACCTCTATATAAATAAAATTCTTGAAAAGGGGAGAGCTGAAGCGGTTTTTGCAGGCGATCCGGAGGTCGTGATAACTAAGAGCATAGACAAATCGGAAATCAAGCTTGGAGAAACCATAACCGTCACAGTAAAGGCAAAAAATACCGGAAACGATACTGCACACAACGTTTCATTTACGGATCCGAAACAGGAACATTTTGTACTCGAAGAAACCACATATGAAGTCTCAGATTCAATTCCTAAAATCGAGTACGGGGAATTGGTCCCAGAAACACTGGTTTATATGTACAAACTAAAGGCAACGGACTCGGGAACCTTTGACCTCAGAGCTGTTAATGCAAGTTATACCAATAGTGCTGGCCAGACCTACCAGGCTTCTTCTAACACGCCTTCCGTAATTGTAAATGAAGGAAATAAGCTGCGTGCAAATATTGAAACCAGAATGAATGTCGATAGCTTATCCGTAGAAAGGAATGGAAAAATAGCCTCAACCGTAGTTCTAAGAAACACAGGTAACGCTCCTGCGCAGGCTGTCCGTCTTGATATCCTTGTTCCTGAAGGCCTTGAGTATGCAGAAGGTGAAAAAGGCATTGAGACCGTTGACGGGACTCCGAGAGTATACATTGAGACGCTGGAGCCTAATAATGATAAAGAGTTCAGGTACACTTTAAAAGCAAAAGAAATGGGCACTTACAATGTAAGTTCCGAGTTTTCCTATGAATATAATAACGGCATAACAGCAGAAAATCAAAAGGCGAGCAACAGGTCAACCACGCAGAACATCAATGTGAAGGAAGGGAAATTCGATTTTCTCATCAAAAATCCGTTGTATATTGTAATTTCTACTATTATCCTTGCAGCAGCTGGAATCCATATCTATAGAAGACACAAAGAGTACCGATACTAATAAAATAATGGCTGGAAAGATAAAAAAGGCGATAATATAATTCGTTGGGGTATAAGAGGATAATTCGTTGGGGTATAAGAG
>CAYSZA010000260.1:0-4416 GCA_964435275.1 uncultured Methanosarcinales archaeon
CAGTGCGGCAATCGCGTCTTTCAGAAGCTCTGCATTAATTGCTGCCTTGAACATAATTCTTCTCCAATAAATAAATTTAAGTCTTAAACCCTTTATTACCCTTGAGATATATAAATTTCTTTACAGATTCGGAAATTCTCGCTCTATTTGAAGAGTAAGCGTTCCGAATAAGGTTAAACGAGTTTCTGGAATCGGAAAAAATTATTAGATTCAAACTCCCGGCAACTATATAAAGCTTGGTCAGAAAACAGGATGGCTTCAGGCTCTGCTTGAGGCAGAAAGGAAGCTATAGCCTGATAAACTTACTTTTCCGGGAAGTGTACATCTCAAGGGTGGATAGAAGAGCAATTAAATCTCAGTCGTACTCTCTCCAGGTAAATCCGCACTTCGTACATTTGAGGAAACGAGTTTCGGATTCGTCGGCAGACCTGAGCTGTCTGAGCCACCAGGCAGCGGTGTTATTTCCGCACTCCTGACATTTTGCGCTTGTTGTTGGCAGACCTGAAGTCTGTTCCCCTTCCAGAACCACTACTTCATGGTCATCGATCTTGGCTTTGGAGACAAAACTTTTTGCATCATTTTTTATAGGTATGATATTTCCGCATTTTCTACATTCGAAGTTACCGTTTTTAGGAAACATCATACTTTTACATTTGGTACAGAACTGCATTAATATCACTTTTTGCGTCATTTACAATTTTATTGTGGTCAAAAGCCAGTTCAGGAATGGAATCAAGCTCGAAAAGCTCGACGGAATCGGCATCAGAACCCGAATTAAGTTCTCCGAATCCCTCTGCAAGGTAGCATACTGAGACGGTATGCCCTCTGGGATCGCGGTGAGGATCGGAATAGACCCCTATCAGTTTGATAATCTCTACAGAAAGGCCGGTTTCTTCAAAAGCTTCTCTTGCTGCTGCTTTTTCTGTAGTTTCTCCAATTTCTACGAAGCCTCCAGGAAGGGCAAATTTTCCCTGATATGGGGGATTTTTTCTCTTCACAAGTACAAGCCTGTTTTTAAAGAGGATTACTGTATCAACGGTTAGACTAGGAGTTTGAGGTTTCATAGAATGCCTTCGCATTTACTTTCCGGGTAATTCTCTTTTCGCCGCCAGTCCCTTTCTGAATTGGCTTTTTTCGGCAGGAATGCCAGAATAAAATAATATTATTATTGTGCATAACGTAGAAATTCGTCATCGTATTTCAATTTTGACATTGTAAGTCAAGTTTCTGTCAAGTAGAAAAATCCCTTATGCAGTAGCCTCTCTTAAATGTTTCTCTTTTATCGAAGCTAAAAGCTTCGTTCTTATTTCTGAAATTTTTAATCTTCACAATTTATATCAATAAGAACACTCTTGTAACGTTATTCTTCTATAATAGGAATCTATTATCTTAGTTGCAGGCTCATTTACTCTTATAATCATCTTAATGGAGGTAATAGTTCTAAATATCACCGAAAAGGAAAGTAAAATCCATAACCTTTGAATTCCTTTAATACTAATAGCTATAAACTATTCAAATTGTTAGAAACTTCTATGAAAATCTATTAATTAATTCAGATGATTTCATATGTCACTCTTCGGAGACTTTATACTTGCCCGAGTTCTTTCCGAGCTATCAGAAGCAAGGAAAACAAAGTATAAAACTGAACTTTCCTCTGGCAAAAAAGGTGCATAAAAAATGATAGAAAGCATACTCTGGCTCGCAGTCGGGTTAATGGCTGCGTCATCTGTCATCCCCAGAACCTTCAGGGTTCGTAAACTGGTCGGAGGGATTGGATGGGGTGTATTTTCCATCCACTGGAGTTATCAACCTCTCCATTATCTCAAGATTCTGGACTATGCCAATGTGCTTCTGACAATAGTAGTAACCCTGTTTTGTCTACTTGTAGCGTACATCATGCTTCGGGAGTACAGGAAAGGCCCTCTTCATATAAAAAACAATAAAGAAGCGCTACACTCGGAATTCTTAGCTCAGGGCGACACCAGTTCCCTTGATATAACTTCAATGCTTACCAGCGCCAGTGCGCTTGGAGCTCTTGTTTATTTCCCGTTTGCAAATTTCCCCTCTCTAAACACCTGGATTATAGGAGGGGTTACCTCCCAGGTCTTATGGGTTCTCCAATATTTCGAGATTCCTGCCTATCTGAAAGCCTGGAATATGATAACACTTAACGGGTACACTGTAGAGATCATTCTCGCCTGTACGGCAATTGAGAGCATTGCTCTCTTTATGGGGCTTATAGGCGCAGTAAGAGCTCCCCTTAATCGTCTGGCTATGGCTTTTATCGTATCAGTGCCAGTTATCTATATACTTAATCTTATCAGGGACATTTTCGTAGTAGTTGCTTATGGAGAGCAGTGGTTTGGGGCTGATAGTTTTATAATTGCACATAATTACATTGCAAAAGCAGGCTCAGGCATTGCCCTCTTTATAATTTCATATTTAGTGCTCCGGATCCTGCCCGAACTGCTCGGAATGATTGATGGCCTCTGGGTCATACTTTCTCAAGAATTGAGATCTCTTCTACTCAGGTCCGGGGGGGATTGAGGCTAATGCTTGCAAAGGGTTCTGAACCTTGGCTTTTTACAGCTGCACTTATAACCGCAATGTTTGCAGTCCTCTCCAGGGCAATGGACAGCTCCCATTTGAGCCACGCTGCTTACATAGCAATGGCACTGACTTTCTTTATGGTCCTTTTTTTTAGAGATCCCGAAAGAAAGGTAGAAGTCTCAGACACTTATATGATTTCTCCGGCCGATGGAACTGTCATAGACATTCGAGGCCGAAAAGTCTGTATCTTCATGTTTCTCCAGAATGTACATGTAAATAGAGCTCCAATTTCGGGAAAGATCAGAGAGATAAGTTATAAGAAAGGCGGGTATCTTCCTGCTTTCTGTAAAGACTCTGAAAGAAACGAAAGAAACGAGTTTATTATCCACAGCAAGTATGGGGATGTCAGTGTTACGCAGATTGCAGGTACAATTGCCAGGCGAATCGTGCCTTATTCTCGAGTAAACGACATCATCGAGCAGGGACAGCGCATCGGAATGATCCGCTTCGGATCAAGAGTTGACGTAACGATTCCTCACGACTTTGAGATCATAGTACGGAAAGGAGAGAGGGTACTTGCAGGTAAGACCGTTATAGCTACAATTAAAAATGACAGGGATTTTTGAACATGAACGTATTTCAAATGTTAAGGCTCCCGGACCTGGTCTCTCTTTTGAACCTTATCTGCGGGGTTAGCTCAATTGCAGTAGCTGCCCAGGCTACAGTTCAGGTTGCCACATCTCAAACTGCGGCAGCGCACAACGGGTTTGTCCTGGCTTTGATCTTACTTCTTGTTGCAGCAATTGCTGACGGAGCGGATGGATACATTGCCAGGCGATTCAAAGGAGGAGAACTCGGGGAGCAACTTGACTCCCTGGCAGATGCAGTTTCTTTCGGGGTGGCTCCTGCCCTCCTCATATACCTGCAGTTCGGACAGGTAAATCCTGTTGTGGGAGAACCGGACCCTCTTGTCGCAGTATTTCCGGCTTTTTACGCTATATGCGGAGTGCTCAGACTCGCACGTTTCAACTCTGTAGCTTCCCGTAAGACGGGTTTCGAAGGCCTTCCCATAACTGCAGGCTGTGTTATGCTTGTTACATATATGTTGTTGAGCGAAAGCCTTGTCAGGATAGACTTCCTTTTAGCACTTACCCTTGGTCTTTCTATTCTTATGGTGAGTTCGGTAAATTATCCGAAGATCAGGAATGTCCGGATTCTCGCTTTTATAGCTTCCGTTTTCGGGATAACTATGGTTCTCTACCTGTATAATGTCGAATATATGCGGATATTTTCTATCTTGCCTTTTATCCTCATGTTGACATACATCTTTTCTCCCTTTTTTAAAATCCCTTTATTAAGCAATCTGGGTAACAAAGAATACCGAAATAAGGGCCTGAGAGCAAGGAAGGAAAAACAGTAAAACCAGTTAAGTTTGACACATCCCCACTAGCGAATTTCCAGAAGGGAGAGATTTATTTGGTTCAAGAAGAATTCACTGACAGAGATAATGCACTCTTTGAGGCAGGAATAAAACTCGGAGCCCTTTATCATCAATTTACGGGCTCTCCTGTAAATTTGAACACGGCTTCAAGCCTTGAGCAGGCTATTCAGGAAAGCATTTCAGTCCAGCCCTATGTGGAAGAAATTTCCGTAAAAATCGATAGGGATATGCTGAAAAGCAAGCTGAATAACGAGTTCGGTTATTCTGAACTTCAGGGGCCCATGCTTAAAGTAAGAATAACTGTAAAGTACGGCTCGTCAAAGATAAAAGTCGGAATGGAGTATGACCCTGAACTGAACTATCCGCTAATGAAAGTTCTGAAGATCGAAGAGATAAAAGCTTGAAACAGAGAACCATGTAAAATA
>CAYSZA010000261.1:0-4387 GCA_964435275.1 uncultured Methanosarcinales archaeon
AACCCAGGTTCGGAGCTCCGGAGGCTCCAGTGATATCCTCTACACCACAGACCTTCACGTGAAAAAGTTTGAATTGGTAAACTGGCTGATAAAACTGTGATCAGTCAACTGGCTGGTTATAGTGCTAAATAGCTTATAAATTTAATCCTCAATAAAGTAGTAATTATCTTTAGACAGGTAATAAAAAGGAAGTTTCGGGAAGATTTACCCGAAAATTTCCGGATTCCAGTAATAAAGTTTCAGCTTTTTACAGCGATACGGTTTACTCTTCCCATTTCTGCCCGTACTTTTCATTAAACACGATTTCGGAAAGAGGCTTGCGTGTTGAAGTCCTTTCCTTTGGAACCGGTTCCCCGATTGCAAGAGCGCACATTAGCTCGAGATTTGAAGGACATCCCAGAATGGAATTTACCTTCTCTTTTTGATTCAGGATTTCTCCAAGCCAGACTCCGCCAAGGCCCAATTCACAGGAGGCAAGGAGCATATTCTCAATTGCAGCCCCTATAGCCTCAATATCTTTTGTCCTGTTGTAAGAAGTTTCATTGTCCAGAAAAGTAGCAATAAGCAGAGGAGCTCCTGCTACAATACCGGAATAGTGAGTGCATTCAGAGAGTTTCTGGATGGTCTCACGGTCCCGAATAACAATAAAGCGCCAGGGCTGGTTGTTCAAGCCGGAAGGAGCCCAATGGCCTGCGTTAAGGATTGTGTTGATATCTTCCTTGCTGACGGGTTTGTCCGTAAACTCCCGGACGCTACGCCTATTAAGGATAGTGTCAATGACTTTGCTTTCTCCTGTTACTGGCATTATTTCCCTCCGGATTGAATTTTCTATTTCCAGATTTATGAATTTTCTGTCTACAGGCTGTCAAGTGCAGAAAAATCAGTCGTCATCAATTTTTTTGTTGAGCCAGGGAATGTTTGCACGGATCTGTTTTCCGACAATCTCAAGCTGGTGCTCCTTTTCCTGGCGTTCCATTGCTTTGAGCACAGGGTGGTTGACCATGCCTTCGAGCACGAATTCCTTGGCAAATTCACCGTTCTGAATTCTTGCCAGGGCTTCATACATGGCTTCACGGGACTCCTCATTAATGATCCTGGGGCCGACTGTCATGCCTCCGTATTCTGCGGTGTTGGAAACGGAGTGCCACATTCTCTCAAGCCCGCCTTCATAAATCAGGTCCACAATGAGCTTGACTTCGTGGCAGGTCTCGAAGTAGGCCATTTCAGGCTGGTATCCTGCTTCAACAAGCACCTCAAAAGCTGTTTTAATGAGGGACGAGAGTCCTCCGCAGAGGTCAACCTGCTCTCCGAAAAGGTCGGTTTCGGTTTCCTCACGGAAAGTAGTCTCATAGACACCTGCCCTGGTCGCACCGATCCCCTTGGCGTAAGAAAGAGCGATTTCCCTGGCGTTTCCGGTTGCATCCTGGTAGACTGCAATCAGACCCGGCACTCCGATGCCTTCGGTATAGGTTCTTCTTACGATATGGCCTGGGCCTTTGGGAGCGACCATAAAAACATCAACATTTTTAGGGGGAACAATCTGGTTGTAGTGGATATTGAAACCGTGCGCGAAAGCAAGAGCATCTCCGGCTTTCAGATTTGGCTCGATTTCAGAGTAATAGACCGATGCCTGTTTTTCGTCCGGAAGAAGGATCATGATAACATCTGCAGCTTTTGCAGCTTCTGCCACAGACAGGACTTTCAGGCCGTCGCCCTCGGCTTTTGCCCAGCTTGAACTGCCGTTTCTGAGTCCAACAACAACATTAAGCCCTGACTCGTGAAGGTTCCGGGCGTGAGCGTGACCCTGGCTTCCATAACCCATTATTGCGATAGTCTTGTCCTTAAGTGCATCAAAAGTAGTTTCGTTATCATAAATTATTGTTGCCATACTTTATTCTCCGATGAGTTCTTCAGTTTTTAAGCAAAGCTCCTCGTATTTTTTCTGGAAGTCTAATATTATGAAATCCATTCGTTTTCCTGAAAGTTAAGTTGCTTTGAGTCCATTCTCAAAAAGTTGCTTTCTTCGGAAAGGGACAGCTTTTGAAGTTTCAGGAGGGACCTGGAAACCCAGGCCTTTCTCTAAGGAAACTTCAAGGGTTTCAAAACGTTTTCGGTTGCCCCGATCAGTGAAAAATAATTAAGCAGCTACCTTTCTTTACCTGCCCTTAATATTTAAACTTTCTTTGGGCCGCGGACCAGGGCAATCTTGCCTGTCCGGGCCATCTCTTTAATCCCGAACTGCCTCAGTAGTTTTTCGATTGCCTCAATTTTAGTTTCATCCCCGGTCACCTCGACAGTCATGGATTTTGGAGCCACGTCCACTATTCTTGCCCTGAAGATATCTGCAATCTGGATGATCTCGGCTCTCGTGCTCACGTCGGCTGCTACCTTAATGAGGGCAAGTTCCCTTTCTACGGCTTCGTCGCCTCCGATATCCGAAACCTTGATCACATCCACGAGCTTGTTAAGCTGCTTTGTAACCTGTTCGAGCACATGGTCGTCTCCATGAACCACAATAGTCATTCTGGAGATCTCGGGGTCCTCGGTAACTCCCACAGCCAGGCTGTCGATATTGTATCCGCGCCTTGAGAAGAGTGAAGCCACCCTTGAAAGAACTCCAGACTTATTTTCCACGAGGACTGCAAGTGTGTGTTTCATCAGTGTTCCTCCAGGTCAAGAACCCTATCAGCTGTCGCAGCACGCAGGTCAGGCATAGAGCAGGGAGTGTCTGCATGTTCTTCCAGATCAAGGATCTCATTGATTGCGGCTCCTGCCGGCACCATAGGATAAACATTTGCCTCGCACTCAACAATAACCTCAACGACAGCAGGTCTACCCGAATTGACAGCTTCTTCAATTGCAGGCCTTACTTCGGACGGCCTTTCCGCACGCAGTCCAAGAGCCCCGTAGGCCTCGGCAAGCTTCACGAAGTCGACACTGCCCTTGATGAAAGTGTAGGAGTACCGCCGATCATAGAAAAGTTCCTGCCACTGCCTGACCATGCCAAGATAACCGTTATTCAGGATCACAGAAACGACCGGAATGTCATTCTGGACTACAGTTGCAAGTTCCTGAGAGTTCATCTGGAAAGATCCATCGCCTGCAATGTTAATAACCGTTTTATCCGGCCTGCCGACCTTTGCTCCTATGGCTGCAGGGAACCCGTAACCCATTGTGCCAAGCCCGCCTGATGTAATGAAAGTGCGGGGTTTCTTATACTTGAAGAACTGAGCTGCCCACATCTGGTGCTGCCCGACTTCGGTAACTATAATTGCATCCCTGCAGGCCTCAGAAATTTGCTCGATAACAAACTGAGGCATTACAACATCAGGTGACATCTGTTTATAGGTAAGCGGGTACTCTTTTTTCCACTTGTTTATCTTCTCAAGCCAAATCCCGGAATCGCAGCATCGAATATACTTATTCAGGGATTTGAGCACCTGTTTTGCATCCCCGACGATTGGGACCTGAACCTTTACGTTCTTGGAGATCTCTGCAGGATCGACATCAATGTGGATAACCCTTGCATTGGGAGCAAAGGATTCGAGTTTACCGGTAACACGGTCATCGAACCTTGCGCCCACAGCAATAATAAGATCGGATTCCTGGACGGCATAGTTTGCATATTTGCTCCCGTGCATTCCAAGCATGCCGACATATAGGGGATGTTCTGTAGGAATCGAGCCTATTCCCATAAGAGTAGTCGTAACCGGAGCATTGATTGTCTCGGCCAGTTCCACTAGTTCGGCGCTGGCATTAGAACTGATCACCCCACCGCCTGCGTAAATTATAGGCATACAGGAATTTGCGATTTCTTCGGCGGCTCGTTTGATCTGCTGGATATTGCCTTTGTAAGTTGGCTTATACCCTCTAAGTTCTACTTTGTCAGGATAGTAAAAGTCAATCTCCGCGTTCTGTACGTCCTTTGGAAGGTCAATTAATACCGGGCCAGGCCTTCCGGTAGAAGCGATATGGAAGGCTTCTTTTACAATTCTTGGGAGTTCCTTTGCATCCTGTACGAGGTAATTGTGCTTGGTAATTGGCTGGGTAATTCCCGTAATATCGGCTTCCTGGAAAGCATCATTACCTATCAGGAAAGTGGGGACCTGACCTGTTAAGGCTACAATAGGTACTGAGTCCATATATGCGGTAGCAATGCCTGTTACCAGGTTGGTTGCTCCGGGACCTGAGGTGGAAACGCAGACCCCGGTCTTTCCAGTAGCACGGGCGTACCCGTCCGCAGCATGAGCTGCTGCCTGTTCGTGGCGCACAAGTATATGGCGCAGATTTGAATCATAAAGTTCGTTATAGAAGGGAATGATCTGCCCTCCTGGATATCCGAAGATGGTGTCAACCCCTTCTTCTTCCAGGCACTTTATCAGAGCCC
>CAYSZA010000262.1:0-4374 GCA_964435275.1 uncultured Methanosarcinales archaeon
ATAGGTGTGAAAAACTCACATATAAAAATAAGATAATGGAGATCAAATTAACAGAATCAAATTAACAGAATTAAATTAACAGAATCAAATTAACAGAATCAAATTAACAGAATCAAATTAACAGAATCAAATCGGTACAAAAACCGGAAACTCAATAGAGTAAACCCTTAATAAACCAGGAATAAAACAGAAGGATAGCTGATATAAAAATGCTTGAGAATTTCAGCTTTTTCGATTTTCCTCTTGAGGTGGTACTATAGTTCCCATAATTCAGGTTGCACTTGATCTTCTGGAATTGGATCGCTCGGTAGAGATTGCAAAGGAAGCAATAGCAGGAGGTGCGGACTGGATCGAAATCGGAACCCCCCTGATAAAAAGTGAAGGAATGGATGCAATTCGCACCATGAGAAAGGCTTTTCCGGACCGGACGATTCTGGCCGACATGAAAACCGTAGATACGGGAGCTATGGAAGTCGAGATGGCAGCAAAAGCTGGGGCTGATGTTGTTATTGTGCTGGGGAGTGCGGATGATTCTACATTACTTGATGCGCTCCGCTCAGCTCACAAATATGGAGTCAGGTTGATGGCGGATCTCATTTCGGCTCCTGATCCTGCAAAAAGGGCAGTCGAACTTGAGGCTCTTGGAGTGGACTATGTGAACGTACATATAGGCATAGACCAGCAGATGATAGGAAAAGATCCCATATCGCTCCTTAGGGAAATTTCACATAAAGTCAATGTACAGCTTGCAGTTGCTGGAGGACTTGATGCAAATAGTGCGGTCCAAGCCGTCAAGGCTGGAGCCAGAATTGTAATTGTCGGAGGGAATATCACCCGTTCAGACAATGTAACTGAAGCCGCAAGAAAGATCCGGCAGAGTGTAGATTCCCCGGACGCTGTGGAAATCCGCAATGTCGGCACTGTGGATCAGGAAATCAGGGCAATTCTAAAGGAAGTATCCACCTCTAATATTTCCGATGCAATGCACAGGAAAGGAGCAATGAAAGGCATTCACCCTCTGGTTAGAGGAAAAATGGTGGGGACTGCAGTCACAGTACAGGCTTTTCCCGGGGACTGGGCAAAAACCGTAGAAGCAATTGATGTTGCAAAAGCAGGGGATGTGATCGTAATTTACAACGAGAGCAAGGATATTGCCTGCTGGGGAGGGCTTGCAACTTTGAGCTCCCTGAATAAGGGAATTGCAGGCGTGGTAATCGAAGGTGCTGTAAGGGACATTGACGAGATCGAGAACCTTGGACTTCCGATTTACACCAGCAATGCAGTACCCAATGCCGGAGATCCCAAAGGCTTTGGAGAAATCAATGCTGAAATTACCTGTGGCGGCCAGACTGTCAAACCAGGCGATTACATAGTAGGTGACGAAAGCGGAGTTGTGGTAATTCCCATGGAAAGAGCCTATGAACTGGCAAGAAGAGCAAAAGAAGTCAACAAGACCGAGAAAAGACTCTTCGATGAAATCAGAAGAGGTGGGACCCTCTCTGAAATTCTGGAGCTCAAGAAATGGGAAAAACACTGAATAACCCATTTATAAGAATTCTGAATAGAGATCAATAAAGGTCAAAACTGAAAACTCAGAATAAAGATCAATAAAGATCAAAGTAGAAGGGAAACGAAATAAAAAGATCATATGAAGTAGAAAAATAAAAACGAAAGAAAGCCTTGAAATTTGCAGAAGAAGGTTTTCACTTGCCTTCTTCAGATCGGGAAAAGCAGATTCTGGACAGAAGGAGGGCCTTGATAAATTTAATTTCTTCTTCCTGGCAGTTTTCACCTATTCTTGCCCGAAGCAGAGAATCCAGTTCGATTTCCAAGGATTCCAGTGCAGCTTTTACCTGTTGTTGTCTTTCCGGGGGTAAGAGTCCTTCAGTACCCCTGAGGATTCCAGAAAGAACGAGCTGTTCAAGCTGCCTGAAAACAGTTCTGGTACTTATACCCTGTATATCAGCAATCTCGTCAATCCCGAGCCCGTTCTTAAAGAGAGAAAAAGTTCTTTGCAGAGAATTCGTTTCAAAAGAACCGGATTCAAGTGGCTCTGCTTTAGTAGAACCCGCAACCTCTAATCCAGGCGAAATCCCTGCAAGGTCTATCTCCCCGAAACCGTCCCCCGAAGAGTTTCTCTCTGACCAGTCCTGAATGCTTGTGTCCAGATATCTTGTCCTTTTTGTCGAGAAGTTACAGACTTCCGAGCTGCTGAGATTGTCAGACTCAAGATCGGGCACTTTAGTTCCAAAGATCCTGGTTTCAGTTTGGGAATTTTCATCGTTTTGAGCAGTTTCTCCTGAAGTTGTTCCCACTTTTTCAGTGTTTTCACAAGCTGCTTTTGAATCTTCAGGTTTTTCAGCGGGTATCAAACCATAATCTCTGCAATAATTTTCAATTTCCCTGAGAAAAACTTTCCCGTATTTTCTCAATTTGTGCTCTCCAACCCCTGTAATTGAATGAAACTCCTCAGAGCTGCGCGGATATCTTGCAGCCATTTCCTTAAGGGTAGTGTCAGAGAAAACGATGTAAGGAGGAAGGTTTTTCATTAGAGCAATTTCTTTTCTCAGAGCTTTTAACCGCTCAAAAAGGATGGGATCGGTCTCTTTTCCGGAGTTTATGGCTTTTCTGGTTTCCGGTATTTTCAGGATGTCAGCTGCAACTGAGAATTTTTCTGAAAAAGAACTTTCTGGAGACAAACGCGAGTCAGCGGTTTTTTTGCCTTTTATACCGGTAGCTGTTGAGGGCACGAGGCTTGCTTCAAGCTCAGGCATAAATCCCTCAGGGCAGACAAGTTCTATCCGTTCCGTTCCTGTGAGGACTTTCCTGCTCATGGCGTTCAGCTTCAGTACAGGATACTGTGCCCCGCTTACATCCAGAAAACCGGTGTTTATCAATTCAGAAGCTAATGACCTCCATTGTTCTTTTGTAAACTCCCGACCAATGCCGTGACTTTTCAATTTCTCGTGTCGATTTTGCCGGATTTTTTTGTTTTTTGAGCCTGTAAGGACGTCAATAACATAGTTAGTGCCAAAGCGCTGGTTCAGTTCCTGGACACAGGTTATTAATTTCTTCGCAACTTCAGTCCCATCAAAGGTACCTTTCGGAGTAAGGCAGCAGTCACAGTTCCCGCAGGGTTCTGACATATCCTCACCAAAGTATTCCATCAGGGTCTGACGCCTGCATTTATTTCCCTCGCAGTAAGCTACCATCTGCCTTAACTGCACAAGAGAAGCGTCCTTCTCCTTCTCATTTGTCTTCTGTGAAATGAAGTACTCGATCTTGAAGCGATCTCCTCTGCTGAAAAAAAGAATGCATTCACAGGGGCTGCCATCCCTTCCCCCTCTGCCGGTCTCCTGATAGTAACTCTCAAGATTTCTGGGAAGGTCATAGTGTATTACGAAACGTACATTGGACTTATCAATTCCCATCCCAAAAGCGATTGTAGCTACTATGATGTCCACGTCATCTTTAATGAACATCTCCTGGTTTCGGGTTCTCTCGATATCTGAAAGGCCTGCATGGTATGGAAGAGTCCTGAAACCTGCAAGATTCAGTTTCTTTGTAAGGGCTTCGACACTGTTTCTGCTCTGGCAGTATATGATTCCTGCCTCACCTCTATGCCTGTGCAGGTAGTCAGTGATTTCGGAAAAAGTCTCCTTCTTTGGCCTTACCTCATAGTAAAGGTTTTTCCGGTTAAAACTGGCTACATAAGGGCCTTTTTCCGGAGAAATATTAAGATTAAGTTGCGATACGATATCTTTTCGAACCCTTTCTGTAGCTGTTGCCGTAAGTGCGATAATCGGTATATCGGGAAAGCCAGTCTTCGGATCTCGTAAAAGTTTCAGTTTCCTGTACTCAGGGCGGAAATCATGACCCCACTCGGAAATGCAATGTGCTTCGTCAATTGCAAAGAGGCTGACTTTCCCCTTCTTTAGAAATGCAAAAGTACCTGGCATCATAAGCCTTTCCGGAGCAACATAAAGGACTTTTAACCGATTCTCAAGAAAAGCTGTCTTCACGTCACGGATTTCTCTGGCGCTCTGGGTACTGTTCATGCAGGCTGCGGCAATCCCGTTTGCCTCAAGCCCGTCAACCTGATCTTTCATCAGGGAAATCAGAGGAGAAACAACAATTGTAACCCCTTCCATGAGAAGGGCAGGCAGTTGATAACACATTGACTTGCCCCCGCCTGTAGGCATTAGCACGAAAACGTCTTTTCGCTCCAGAACATCCCTGATAATCTCCTCCTGCAAAGGTCGAAAAGAGGTATATCCAAAATACTGGTACAGGGCTGAATACATTCTGGCAGACAGGGAAGACCTGGGCTCAAGCTCGCGTTTACTCGCCCTAAGAAAATCGTATTCAGTGCTC
>CAYSZA010000263.1:0-4371 GCA_964435275.1 uncultured Methanosarcinales archaeon
ATTTAATTTACTAATTATCTTTTAAAGGGAACTTTATCTTCTCATTAGATTGTGTAAGAGCTTTTGTATATACGCATATAAAAGAAACTTTTTTGCCAGAACTAAGTATTTTCTGTTAAATTTATCGACACTCTCATTTCCAGCCCATGAAATAAAAGACTTCAAAACATTAACTTTTAAGTCCCAATAGGGAAGACAGAAAGCTCTTATGCTATTTTGGGGTTCATCCCTATAGATTAACAATGGTTCACTTACAAAAGCAAAGTTTGTTAACGTAGCTATTCTCAACCATAAAGCATAATCTTCTCCTACTTTTAATGTGTGATTTTCTGGAAAGTAATTAGATTTCTCTACAAGCTCTTTCTTAACTAAAACCGAACTGCAGATAATGCAATTATCTTTAAGGAGTAAAGGAAAAGATATTTGATCATCAAAAATATCATTTACATATTCTCCTCTGTATTCCTGTGATGGTATATACCGTATTGCATTAGTACATGAAGCACCACATCCAATTTTTGTAGCATGTTTGAACTGTTTTTCAAGTTTTTCTGGCAGCCATTCATCATCACTATCCAAAAAAGCTAACCACTCACCTCTGCTTGCTCGAATTCCTCTATTTCGAGGAATTGATGCAAGCCCATCTTTGCCGCCTTCTATCCATCGCACACGAGAATCATTGATTGAGTTAACAACTTTTTGATCTGGAGAACCAGCAACTCCGCATACTAAAATTTCGAAAGGGGGAAGGGTCTGGTTTAAGGCACTTAAGATAGCTTTGCCCAAAGTTTCTGCCCTATTCCATGTTGGAATAATAACGCTAATTTGAGTCATCTTTTCCACGTTTCTTATCAGAAGAATTAGTTTTTGAAAAACATTAAGGTTAGAGGTGTATATGGATTTACAACCATTCTGGCCAAATAAAACCGACACCAACTTTCTCCAAAATATGTCTCATTTCATCACACACCTTTTTGTCTAGCTTTAACATCAGAAAACCATATACTAATCCTCCAAAGATAATCGCAAGAACTGTAAGCCATGTATTAGAAAAGGGCACAAATAAGCGATATATACCAATAAGCACTCCCATTATAACAGAAGCAGTCATAATATTTGACAGAGAATTAAGCTCCAGTCGAATTGTCATGTATTTCGATAAAGCTTGCCAGGCAAGTAAAGCATTTAATCCCATTGTTACCAGAGTTGCGAGAGCTGCGCCATTTATACCTATGAGAGGAATTAACATTATATTCAGGAAGATATTTGCTCCAACGCCAACTGCTGTGACTTTAAATGACTCATTAGGATGGTTTAGGCCATCTAGATACATTGTGAAAAAATATTGAAACACATTAACGATTTGGACGGCAAGAAGTATTACAAACGTGTAATAACCCTTGACAAATTCTTCACCGTAGAAAGAACCTAACATACGATCTCCAAGTAAGATCCCGCCTACAAATACTGGAATTGCGAGTAGCAAAGAGTAACTTATTGCGCGCGCTAAAGATTCTTCTACAAGGTAGATCTCATTGGCTTTACTCCACTGGCTAATTCTGGGCCAAAGTGTGCCTCTTATCGCAATTGAATTAAATGCGGCAAATGTAGTAAACTGGAGTGCTATCCTATAGATACCTACGTCTTCATTATTCAAAAAATATCCAATAAGTACAGTATCTACTTGTGAAAATATAAGAACTCCACTAGCTGTTAAAAATAACCAGAAAGAAAACACACATAGACTTTTTACATGGTCCCATTTAAAACGTGCGAAATGCAGATCAAAAAAGCGGAATTCAATTATTGCCGCTCCAATCATTCCAGCTACTACTCCACCGGCAAGCCCTGAAGCTTCATACCCGAGATATATTACTAAGACCTGGAATATAGTGCGTAAAATATTACTTATGCCTTCACACGTGTTGCGTATCCCCATTTTACCCCTACCTGAAACCCCGGTAGAGATAGGACCCACAAGCATTGAGACTAATAATGCCACAAGTAACCAGACAAACATTCCTGAGCTATTAAGGTCGGCAAAGTAGTCTTTAAACGCGAATAAAGTCAGTACTCCAATTAGCGTAAATATTAATCTCAACACAAAACATGCACTAAAATACGCATCAGGTTCTTCACCTTCACTAATACGCTTAATTGCAGCTCCGCCAAATCCACCATCGGTAAACATACTAATAAGACCGTAATATGCTAAAAAAAGGAAATAGGAGCCCAGAGTTGAAGCACCTACCGTGCGTGCAAAGTACATGGTACTAAGGAAGCCTATAGCTGTAAATGCGATCTGCCAGAATAATGAAATTATGCTCTGGCGCTGGATAGGTTCTATTTTAAGAATTCTAGAAAAAATGGCAACTATATTAAACACGATCCGAAAGGTCAGTTTTTATCAGTCTAGTTACATTGATCACCAGCTAAGGTTTTTAACACCTGTATCACGGACTCTGGAGGAGGAATTCATTTCAGACTTAATCCGCGAATTAAATCAATATTACGTCTCAACTATACAAGCGTTAGAAACTCTTATACCCGAATATCGATTTCTCTGCAGATGTTGTTTTTCCTGCACCAGATATATTTGTGACGCAGATTTACCTATGGCGTCTGTTCTCGTAGTTTCAGCACTTATATAAATTTAATTCCTATCCAGTACTACAAGTTTACTCAGTTCCTCCCATAGACGTCATCAAACCTGACAATGTCCGCTTCGTCCACAAGTTCCCCTAACTGCACTTCAATAATCTCAAGCGGAACTTTCCCGGGATTTGACAATCTATGTTTTTCTCCTGCACTTATAAAAGTACTCTCACCCGGTCTCAGGAAAAACTGCTGCCCGCTAACCTCAACACAGGCCATACCTTTAACGACCACCCAGTGCTCACTCCTGTGATAGTGCAGCTGGAGGCTTAATTTATGGTCAGGAAGTACCGTAATATTTTTAATTTTATGCTCTGGAGAGACTTCAAGTAAGGTATACGAACCCCAGGGCCTGTAGACGGTCTGCCCTATATATGCCCTTTCATCCTTCCTGTCTTTAAGTGCTGAGACAATATCCTTAACCTTCTGGCTGCTGGATTTAGGGCAGATTAAAAGAGCATCGCTGGTATCGACAATAACCATATCCTTAATATCGATAAGTGAAACAATTTTACCGCACTTTGAGTATACGAAATTTCCATCGGAGTTGAGCAGAAGGGGATCGCATTCGTGGATCACGTTTCCTACAGGGTCCTTTTCAAACTCATCATAAATTGCCGCAAAATTCCCGAGATCACTCCATTTCTGTTCCAGCTTTACAACTGCGACCCTATCAGATTTTTCCATTATTCCATAGTCAATGGAAATCTTGTCTACGCATGCGTAAATCTCATTAATATCCTTTCCATTTTCAAAACAGGCGGAAACAGAAGGTGCGTGTTTTTTTACTTCGTCAAAGAAAAGCCCTGTATCAAAAAGGAACATCCCGCTGTTCCAGAGGCAGCCTTCCTGAATGTACTGCTCTGCGGTTTCCAGGTCTGGCTTCTCTCTGAATTCCGAAACCCTGTAACCCGGCCCACAGGCTTCTGCGGTCTTGATATAACCGTATCCGGTATGAGGGAAAGCAGGAACAACCCCGAAAGTAACCAGGTAATCCGAAGCCAGTTCTTCAGCCTGAGAAATCGTCTGCATTGCAGTTCTATCAAGGACATGATCTGAAGAAAAGATTCCTACTACAGAGCGCCCAAATTTCTTTTCAATCTCTTTCATTCCAAGGAAGATTGCAGGAAGAGTATTCTTGCCTTCGGGCTCGATTAAGACATTTTCTGAAGGAATCGAGTACCCTATTTCCTTAATCTGTCCGATTACGAAGAATTTCTGAGCTTCATTCGTTACAACAAAAACTTCGGAAATATCAGAAACCTCAAGGCACCGGAGAACGGTTTCCTGAAAAAGAGACGTACTTCCAAACTTTAAAAATTGCTTGGGATACATTTCCCGACTGAGAGGCCAGAGTCGTGTTCCTGAGCCACCTGCAAGAATTATTGATTTTATACCTGTCATCTCCTTTAGATACTGGTTAAAACGGATGTAATCTTAGTAATCAAGTTAAAGTGTACGGATTAGCTCTGAATAAAATGGGTAGGGATAATAAAAAGGGCATAGATACACTGAAAACACGAACTAGTATAATATAATAAATGAAAGTCATTAAATAAGCTTTGCCTTAAAAGAGTGAATCCATTCTATCTGAAATGACAGGCAGTGTACTCTTTCTAAAAAGAGAGAACTCGCTATCAATACGAGTTTTTTCTTGAGATACACCTGTCGAATTCAAAAACCTAAAGGTTATTGCTGACAAGAAAAGTTATAAAA
>CAYSZA010000264.1:0-4357 GCA_964435275.1 uncultured Methanosarcinales archaeon
TGTTCCAAGCTTCATTTCCTTTCCAAGCTTCATTTCCTTTCCAAGCTTCATTTTCTTGTTCCAAGCTTCATTTCCTTTCCAAGCTTCATTTTCTTGTTTCAAGCTTCATTTTCCTATTTTCTTGTTTCAAGCTTTATATTCCGATTTTCCCTCTTCTTTGACTGTTTTTCTCTGCTTCCCCCAGTCAGATTTTATCTTTCTTATGTACACTGAATAACTCCCCTTTCTTCAGTTACACTTCTTTTAAATAACATCAACACAATCTTTTTGGTAATCGAATCGGGGAAAAAAGATGATGAAATCCGTGCTTTTCTTGTTTCTTCTATTTGTTATTTCAGCCACTCCGGCGTTTGCAGCAGGTAGTTCTTATGCCGGGGAAGCGAATACGGCCCGTATAGCCGAACTTTATAGCGACCTTGAGTCCTTTGACGTGACTCTTTACTCGACCCAGCCCGAAGAAAACCTGAGTCTTGAGGTGATTCTTTTAAGTTCCGAAGGAACACGTGAGAAAACGCTTGACAGGCAGGTGTTTTCAGTCGGTAGCCTTCCTGCCAGTATCGGGATTACCAAGGTTGGCTTCTGGAATGTCAGCAATCCTGAACGTGGAGCTTATATGCTGAAGGCCAGGCTTCTTGAGGGGAAGCAGGTGCTCTCAGAGGCACAATATAACTTTGCTTACGGCAGCAATTCTGCGTCAAGGCTTCAGGTCAATGACCTGGTCCCGAACTCCCAGGGAATTAGTGTAGCACTGTCTCCAGAAGAAGCTTCGCTTTTTGATATTGAATATATGCTTGTAAATGGCCCGGATGTTGTTTATACGATAAAGTCCGAAAAATTATCACTTACCAGTGCTCCAGACATCTTTTCCGCTTCCTGGGGCATAATTCTTGAGAATAATAAAGATTATGTGGGACGGGTCAAAATCCAGGTCTATTCCTCTGAAAGGGAATTTATAAGTTCAACCGGGCGGTTTACTGCCAGGGATGATGCCGAAATTACCGATATATACAAGGATGAAACCGGTGCGAGTGCAACGGTTTTCGGGCGTTCCCAGGTGCCCTTTGAAGGAGATCTCGTATTCTCCGTATATGAACTGGCTGGAGCTTCAGGAAACTGGAGTTCCGGGCTGGTAGAATCTACCCGGGCAAGGGTTCCGGTGCTCCTGAATAATGATGACGAAACCGTTGAGGTTGCCTGGAGCCAGAGGCTCCCGGAAGGAGTCTATCGGCTTGAGATCGAGCTTCTGGGAAACGACGGTGACACTATAGATCGCAGGGAAACTGTAATCGAGTCCGACCTTTCCCCTGCTTCAAACGTTAGCTCGGCAAACGACTCTGACAATGGGACAGCAATTCCTGGTGAAAATAATAAATATGGAGTCCCTGGTTTTCCTTCGATTGCGGGAATTACCGGGCTTATTGCAGTGTCGGTTTTTCTGAGGAAAACTCGAAGGTGAGTACTGTCCTTTTACTTGCAGCACCTGAAGCATATATTCTCAATACCCTCATCCCGATCAGGAGCATATATGTAACAAAGTTCAAAGAAATATAAAATTCAAAGAAACAAAGTTTAAAGAGACGTAAACCGGGAAAATAAACTGCAAATCAAAGTGACAGGAAAACCTGAAAACAGAGTTGTGAACCAATAGAGTTGTGAACCAATGCGCTACGAACTTTTTATTTCGCTCAGGCAGATTCGGGCAAGAAAATTCCAGACAATTCTTTCAGTTGGAGCTATAGCCCTTGCCGTGATGGTGCTTACGGTTTCCCAGGCGCTTATGGTTGGCTTTACCGGTGAGCTTTATAACACTACCGTAAATAAACTTCCTCATGTCTCGGTATCGCCACAGGAAGGCGAGGACTACATTTACCTTTACAGGACCCTTGTTGACGAGGTAGACAAAATAGAGGGCGTTTCTGCAGTTTCTCCTTTCCTTACGGGAAAAGCTTCTTTCAGGTTCAAGGCAAATTCCTTTAATGCCGAGCTGAAAGGCGTGCTTCCTTTACAGGAAAATAATATCAGTGCTATTGAAGCCGATATGGTAGAAGGAGAATTCAGGGAACTTGAATACTCCCGAAATACGGTAGTAATTGGCTCGAAGCTGGCAGACAAGCTTGAGGTTAATCTGGGCGATTCCATTGATGTTTCTTTTCCCAATGCAAACCCTCTTTCTCTGAGAGTTGTCGGAATCTTTCACACCGGCTCCCCTCTGGACGAGTCCCTGACTTATACTTCCCTGGATACTGCCCAGGAGTTCTATAATGTTCCGGACGTGATTAACGGTCTTTCTGTCAGGCTTGAAGACTTTAACAGGGACAGAGAAGTTGCTGCCGAGATCGAGAAAACAGGTTATGATGCAAAAGGCTGGACCGAAACCAATCCGGAAATCCTTCGGACTATTGCCATTGAAACTACCTCGAATAATGTCGTGCTTGGCCTTATTGTCGTAATCGCTTCTTTCGGTGTTATCAGCACCCTGAATCTGACAGTTATAGGTGCAACACGCCAGATAGGTATGCTTCGCGCTATGGGCGCCACGGTTTCAGGTATCCGGACGATATTTATTCTTCAGAGCGGTATCCTCGGTTTACTGGGTGCCCTTGTCGGTACTCTAACAGGGGTTGCAATAGCCCTGGCAATAGGCCAGTATGAAATCCCCGGAGCCTCTTCTGAACTCTACGGCGGCCTTACCACCATTCCTATCATAGTCCGCGTCCGTGATATTCTATTCATAATTATCGCGGTTTTTCTTTTGAATTTAATTGCCGGGATCTATCCTGCCCAGCAGGCAGCAAAACTTGATCCAGTAAAGGCTATAAGCTCAAGATAAGTCAATTAAATTACTATTTGATGAGTCTGTTAAATTACAATTAATAGGTCCGCGATTAATATTATTACTATTATTACTATTATTACTGTATCAATAATTAACACATAAAAATATTACAGTGGACTGGTAAACTATTATAAAGAAGTTTGTTTTGCGCTTTGAGTAAGTAAACTCACAAATGCTTCCAAAACTTATGTAAAATATAGATGGATTTTCCATTTTCATTTCTTGTTTCTGAGCTTTCCTTCGAAACAATTTAATCTAGCAAAAAAATTAGTAACGTGGTTAAAATAATTGCTCTCATTAAACATTTCAACGTCAACCAATATCTCTCCGGATTTAAAATTTAATTCCCGTTAATTATATATCGTTTTTAGCTTATGTTTACATACTAAAGCATAGCGAACATGAGCGAACAAAAACCTTGTGCAGGAATTCTCATCAACTGATCACTGTATGAGAATTCTATTTTCCTATTTTTCTATTTTGTATAAGATCCAGATAACCTTTTGTATCTTCTTGTGAAATCGTGATAAGCTTTTAAAAAATCGATCTCTTTGTAGTACACTTTTATACCAAAAATTATATAGTTTACCTATCTCTTGTTACTTATTGGCTCCCTTTATGTACCAGTCCTTTTCTAATTATTTATTCTCTTTAATCTCTAATCCTTTTCTAATTATTTATTCTCTTTAATCTCTGGGACAAGCTGCAGGAAGAAGTATCAGGTAAGGTGCATCTTTAACATATTTTAATTCCTGACGCTCAATACAAATATTTATATTGATTGGTAGATATTTTTAGTGTAATGGAAGACAGTAGAGAATACCAGCTTTACCTTGAAGCCCTTGATAATGAAAGATCGGCATGGGGAAGAAGAACAGCCATAAAACGGCTCTGCGACTGTAAAACCGAGGAGTCTCTGTACTACCTTAATGAGCTTATAGTTGACAGATACCTTCTGGTGCCTGATTGGCTCAAGAGGATTGCAAGAGAGTATTACGTATCTCTATGCCTTGAATTTCTCTAATGTTGAGCTTTTAATGATCCCGGTTTCGTAAGATGTCTTTTGAAAAAGATACATATCTGTTGAAAAATAATAACTAACTTACCGTTCTATTTCTAGAGAACTTATTCTCAAAGTTTGAAATTTCCGGTTCATCCTGAATCTGAAAGTTGAAATTACCCAAGATTTATATGCAATTACCCCAATTCTCTGATAAATCTCAGGAACCATTACGCTTGGCTACAGGCTTGATTCATTCAGGATTCCGTCCTCAGGTTCCTATTACGAAAAGAGTTTGTCTTCGTTAAAAACTCAACTGGTTTAGTTATCGAGTTTGTTTTTATAAACCTTAAATCTCAATTTGCTGATAATTGTTTCAGGATGGATAAGACAATGGGAAGGGATACTGGAAAAACTTTAGGGGGCCCGGCAATAGTCTTGCTGGCAGTCGGAGCAATACTGGACGTTATTTTATTTTATTTCATGTTCAAATTTGCCGACGAGGAAAACCTTTTTATGGT
>CAYSZA010000265.1:0-4340 GCA_964435275.1 uncultured Methanosarcinales archaeon
CATTCTTCACTTATAATGTTGTGATTGAATTCGAAATAATTGTGCATATTCACCATTTAGAGCCATCAATTCATTATGGTTTCCTTTCTCTAGGATCTTTCCGTTCTTCAAGAAGTATATACAATCAGCCATTCTAATTGTAGAAAGCCTGTGACTGATTACTATTGCAGTCCTGCCTGCTGCAAGTTGACGGAACTTTTTGAAGACTTCATCTTCTGCTTTAGGATCAAGGGAACTTGTTGGTTCGTCCATGACTATTATCTGGGATTCACGGAAAAAAGCTCTTGCTAAGGCTATTTTTTGCCATTCTCCTATACTTAACTCGGTACCATCTTCGAACCATTTCCCCAGGGTTGTTTCATAACCTTTATCCAGGCTGTTGATAATACGGTCTGCTCCGGAAAGTTCCGCTGCTCGCGGGATATTACCTGTATCAATAGGTGCATCCACATTACTAAGCCAGATGTTTTCTCTGGCAGTCAGGTTGTAATGGGTATAATCCTGAAAGACGACACTGATTTCCTTTCGCAGATCGGATATCTTTAGATCACGAAGGTCGATTCCATCCAATGTAATCCTTCCATCTGACGGGTCATAGAGCCTGCAGAGAAGTTTAATAAGTGTGGTCTTTCCTGATCCGTTTTCTCCAACCAGAGCTATCATCTGGCCAGGATTTATGTGCAGGTTGATATCATCGAGAACCTTTACTCCATGACCAGGATAACAAAATTCCACACGTTCGAAGGAAATTCCTTCTTTCATCGGCTCAGGTACTGGCACCGGATTTGATGGTTCTTTCACAGTGGGCTTAAGATCGAGAAACTCATAAAGAGTCGTCAGGAAGAGATTATCCTCATAAAGTCCTGTAAGACTGTTCATGAGACTTGAGAGGAATGACTGTCCCTGTTGTAAAGCCCCAAAATACATGACTAGGTCACCAAGGGTTATCTTGCCCTGATAAGCATTTAAGGCAATAAAAGCAAGACTGCTAAAGGTAGTTACAATTGCAATAGTCTGGGCCGCCAGGTCTGCTGCAGCTCGTTTACTTGTAATAGATAAGCGCTCATTCCGGAGATCTTTACGGAGGTTATGATACCTATTGATGAATAAAGGCCCCTGTTCAAATAACCGGATTTCTTTGGCGTGGCTGTCACCTGTGAGAAGCCAGTGAAAGTACCAGGATTTTCGCTCCTTTGCTGTGCAGGCAAGCTGCCAGCGATAGATTTTGTCTGAGTATACCCGGCGCACAATAGCTGTTGGTACTGCTGTGATGGTGAGGGCTACAGCTATAGTCCAGCTAAAAGAAGCTATTAATCCAAACACGGCAATCAGGGACAAGCTACTCTGGCCTATTTGAACGAGACTATTCACTATACGGGCTGGCCTGAAAGGAGCGTCATTCTGGGCTCTATGGAGAGTGTCGTAGTATTTTGGGTTTTCGTAGTATTCCAGGTCTGCTTCTATAGATTTAGCATGAAGTAGATCAAGAATATGGTCTGAGACCAGGGCTGCCTGAGCCTCGCTGACTATGCCTGAGACTGAACGGCTCATGGCAGTAAGAAGAGTCACTCCAGCAGCAAGGAAAATAAAAAACAGTATGTTTTCAAAGGCGGCCTCCCTGTTTACAGAATTTATACCAGCAGTGACAGAATCAACTATCAGCTTCATAAGGTAGAGAGAAGCAAGTGGCAGAATACCTTGCAACAATACCAGAAAAGCGCTTACAAGTGTCCATCCAGGTGCACTTTGCCAGACAAGAGAAAGTGCGCGTTTAAGACGGAGAGTAATAATTATTTTCTCTCTGGTAGATTTAGTTCTTAACGTAGTCATTTTTAAAGAGAATTCTTCTTTTTATCATTTTCAACATGCATTTAATATAATAAAGCTATAATTAAGCTGTTAGAATTCGTTTTTGTCAAGTTACAGGAACTCTTATCGTTTTCATATTGCAGAACCTTAGCTCTCTCAGAGCTACCTGGTAGAAATATTCAACTCAGGAGTCACCGTTTGCATTTTTTACTGTAAACAGTCCTTGTAATTAGTCCATATATATTTTTTCATTTTGTTTCCCTTTGTAGATATCAAAACTTCCAAAAAACTCAGCCTACCTATCTTCTGTCTTTTTTGTCTCAAAAATAGAGTAAAGTTAATTATTTTATTATGGTTCTATGGAAATCCTTAATCTCGTGAAAGTAAGCCCTTACCTTTTGCTTAATTGCAAAACCAGGACTTAAATTTAAATGAAGTTTAAATATTTTCAGCTTCATCGGAGGACTGACTTTGACAATGTGATAAGAATGGCTTGGGTTTTAGACCCTGTGGGTCTTACGAACGGCAGCCAGGCCTTTCCAATCTTCCATGTCGAGCTCCGGTTTTTCGGCCCGATATTTCGCATACAAAGCTATTCCTAAAGGATCTTCAAGAATATCGACTTTGACACCCTTCTCACGCAACAACTGTTCATTTCCCGAGGCATTCGTAACATCGCCGACAACAACTCGGTCGAATTGGCGCATATATATCAACGTGGCGCAAATGTCGCAGGGGCTAAGCGTTGTGAAAACCGTGGTACTGCTGAAGTCCTGCCGTCCTGCATCGCGTATGGCCGAAGTTTCACCGTGGTTATATGGATCGTTATCCTGCACAAGCGTATTATGCCCTTTGCCGACAATCAGGCGCGTGTTGTTATCAATGATAACGCCACCGATGGGACAGCCACCCTCGTCATAGCTTTTTTGCGCAAGCAAAACTGCTATACGCATAATGTTGCTGTCGCTCAGTTTAGCGAAGAATTTATCTTCAACTATCGCAGGAAGACTCTTTGTGGGCAAATGGGCGATGACATTAAGCGCCTCTTCCGTAACAGGTGTGTCCTGTGTAATGAAATACTTCATAAGCTCACCTTTTCAAATCAAAGTAGCATTATTTTCGCCAATCGCAACAACTTGAAAATCAACTTTTAGACAGGTACTTTTGATAAATACTTCTCGTTCCACTTAAAAATACCAGACATTGTTAACAGTTTTATGCTTCACAGCATGTAATTTCTTGCCAATGGATAATGTGCAGTGACAAAGACCAGGAGTTTTTCCTTCATCAATAAGCGAACTTCAGAGCTATCGAGAGTAAGATCATATCCTTTAGGCAAAGTCTTTGTTTCCAGCGTCAGATTAAACTTTATAACATATGTTTATATTGTTATGTTAGTAAAAACTTTTATTGGCCGTTTATTTGCCTCAAGATACGTAAAAATTCCATTTTTGAACCGAGAGAGTATATGATTTTTAAGTACATAAAAATGTCTAAGTGTTAAAAATGTGAACATGTTTTGTGTATTTTTGTGTCGAAAATACTTAATATTAGAAAATTTCACAGGTATTTTATATAAAGACAAATTATTATTTAATTTAGCTACTATTGCAAAATAGTTGGAATTCAGCTGAAGGAAGTTTTCAAATTTTCCCATATCTAACAATAGCAGCCGATTTCAAGCAGAATCAATGCTCGACTTTGACAGATTCGGAAAATAAAAGCACCAAGTAAGTGGAAAAGACGGAAGAGGATGGAAAAATGAAAAAGAAAGGAAAATCATATTCAATAGTATTAGCTCCAACATTTATAATTTTATTTTTAATTCTTATCTCATCTACAGCATCTGCAGCTACTGAGCAAAGTTTTTTATCATCTGCACCATATGCGTATGTTACGAACTATGTCGACAACACTGTTTCTGTAGTTAACACAGGAACAAACACGGTTACAGACACTGTGCCTGTAGGAATATCTCCTTATGGAGTTGCAGCCACACCTGATGGAACAAAGGTATATGTTACAAACAGTGGAAGCAACACTGTTTCTGTAATTAACACCGCAACCAACACTGTTACAGCTACTGTAACTGTAGGAAACGAGCCTAAAGGAATTGCAATCACTCCCGATGGAAAAGAGGTATATGTGGCAAATACCAAGTACGGTGACACACCTACAATCTCTGTAATTGACACCGCAACCAACACTGTTACAGCCACACTGGAGTTAGGATGGTCTCAGTATGGATTTGCAGTCAGTCCAGATGGAAGAAAAATATATGTGACTAATTGTGCTTACCAAGGAAGTGTCTCTGTAATTGATAGAGCCACAAAAAATGTTATAGCCACCGTGCCTGTGGGACACTATCCTAGCGAAATTGTAGTCACACCGGATGGAACAAAGGTATATGTGGGGAACGATGATGACAACACTTTCTCTGTAATTGATACCGCAACCAACACTGTTACAGCCACACTGTTTGATTTAAATCCTGGAGGAGTTGCAGCCAGTCCAGATGGAAAAAAGATATA
>CAYSZA010000266.1:0-4318 GCA_964435275.1 uncultured Methanosarcinales archaeon
AGGTCCGCAAAAAATGAGTTATTAAATGAGTTAATGAAAAAAAGCCAGGTTTTTCAGAAGTTAGAGTTCGTAAATCATGCTAATTCCCACGAAAAACCCGTAAGTTACATTTAAACATACCAACATTTAAAATGACTTAACTGCTGTAAATATAATGAAAATAGGAGGAAGATGATAGAAAACACTTTACAGAACAGCAATTGTGCTGTGCCTTCCCTAGCAGTTATGTTTATGATTGTAGGGACGACTGCTTTTTTCTCCTGGTGCCCCTATAGCCTTCTGATTAATCAAGCTTTGAACATGTAGCTAATTTGGTATGGGTGTTTTTAAAGTTTTTTTTATCTGGCTTATCCTTGAATCAATTTTACCTCAATAACTGTAATATGTAACGATTGATAGGTAAAAAAATCTTAATATGTATAGTCTGACATATTAAGTGTTGGAGGTAAAAAATGATTTTTGCAAAAGGATATACTTTTACAAAAGTGAGAACTTCACACGGTTCTGACATGTACGTCTCACGATTTGGGAAACTGGTAAAAGTCACGCCATGCAATCCGAATGTATATCTGTCTGAAGCGTATACAAGTGACTTGATTCATCAGATCGAGTGCGATAATTAAAAGATGAGATATTTTTTCCTATTCTTTTCTTTTGATATTCAAACTTGTTTTTGTTAAGATAAAATGTGAGTTTATTTTGTGACTAATCAAAAATTGGTCACAAGAAACTAAGTTACCAAAATTTCTACCAAGCTTATTATTTCCTGACGTTCCAGTTGACTCATGTTTGACGAGTGTTTGAACCTGTTTTTTAAGTGAAAAAGCATGAAATGTAATTGAAGTATCAAACACTTGGCAAGTTTTTATAATTGTTTATTTTATACAGTTACAATTATGGTAATATTTGATACTATGACTTCGCCCCAGTCCTCTTTCCTCCTGTGTGGCAGAGTCGCAGCATTAATGGTTATTATGATCTTCAATAGTCCATAAACTAGAAATATCAGAGGTTATCATGAAAGATTCTGAAGTAAAAGTGCTGGACGAAAACGACCTTATTTTTATTGATATGCTAAAAACTCTCGGGATGTCCAGAAATGTCGCTACAACTATGGCATATCTTATGAATGTAGACGAAGCTTCGTCCCAGGAAATTGAAATCAGTACTGGATTAAGACAACCTGAAATCAGTCTTGCAATAAGGTTAATGAACAATCAGTCTTGGGTTCGTGTGCGCTCAGAAAAAAAGCCTGGGAAAGGGCGACCGATAAAGATTTATGCTCTTGCGGCTCCGGTTGATGAGATAATAAGCTATTATGAAGACAAGATTTACAAAGAATCTCAGGCAACCATCTCAGCAATCAAGAGGCTGAAACTGATGAGCAAACAGGTGTCTTTCACTCTATCAAAGTGAAGGATTTCAAACAAGGTAATCCCATAATTGCTGACATCCTTCTTGGGAATTCACCATTATGGAAAAACATTTAATAAGACCACCTGCTTATGCATATTCTCATTTAGTTTTTCATTCTGCTCATCCTTAATGTGCAGCTGATCCTTCGACAGGCAAGGTCTTAACGCAGCAAAATACCTATCCTTATCCCAAGCTTCACTTAAACAGTGACTTCTGTACTACATTAAACTGACTAGAAGGATAGTTACTATTATTCTTCATTTTCAGGAGCCTGATGAGCTAAAGAAGAGCACAGAGAAGGAAGAGAAATGAAGAAGCTTAAAGATGACATTGCTAGACGACAGAAGCAACTTAATAAGATGGCAGAACTAGTTAGAGAGATAGAATCGGGGAAATGATGATAAAGAGAAAGAGAAACAAAAGTAATTTGGTAAATGAAAGAAAATTAATAATTCCATGCAAATACGGAGGACTTTGTATTAAGCACCCTAGTACTATGGCAGATGTGGTTTGCATAGGATGCGAAAGAGAAATAATAAGGTGAAAAGAGATTTTTTAGAGTTGAATGAAATCGGCTATCTTTTTTCTGGGATCGAACAAAAGGATCGTGCCATACTAGCTGGTTGATATTTCATCTCCGAATACTCTATTCATCTGCACCTGCTTTCTAAGCTTACCTGCGTACAGGAAATTGAGCGCACATAAAGCAGAAAATGAAAGCGAAATGCGAATATGTGAATACGCTGGAAAAGATCAACTGATTATTAGTGGATCACCAACAAAAGGATAGTAAGCTAATTTCATCTAATTTTAATTATTTTTAGAAATATTTTCAACGACCAGTAACTCATTGATTATCCTAAATCAAGATTAAGAGAAGCAGTTTTGAGTTCTGTGATAGGCTTATAAAAAGCCTCAGTACTACAATTTCTTTTAGCATTTTTAGAACTTCTTCATAGACCTTAATTAACTGAGACATCCTATTCAATTGAAGTAACCATAGTTACAATATCAAAAATTATGTAACCTTAGTTACATAGCTTTGAACCTTAGAATAATCCTCTTGAGCGAAATGAAAAGGACAGTGTACTGTTACGATCACAACTCCCAACAAACTTCTGACTTTCTGCAGTATCGAGGCTCAATTAGGGCTTTAAAACTCGGCTGAAAAAGAGTTGTCAACGATATTGGGGGGTTGGGCATCCGGATATTGGGGAGTTGGGGGGTATGGGGTGGGTTATTAAAAAGAGTTAAGAACAAGTCCTTAATGACCTTCCAGATGCCCAGGACTCTAATATACTTCATGATATATAAATATCGAGGATACAACTGGGCACATCTCATTCAGTAGAGTCTTATCTGCTCATTGGAAATATTTGCCTGTGGAAAATAAGGAAAAAAGTACTGTTTATAGTATCAATTTCCCGAAAAGAGGCAGTTTTTCAAAAGAGAAAAGAAGGTCGTCAATACCTCTTTTGATTTCTTTCTTCAGGAGCAGTCTTTCTATTTTGTCTTTATTTTCCTTTATTTTCCGTATTGACTCGATAAATGCTTTCTTTTCAATTTCAGGCAGGTTTCGGATGTAATCGTTTCTTTCTTTTATGAAGCGTAAAAGTCTGTCTTTTTCGGTGATAATTATCTCTTCAAGAATTGTGGTTTTAGGCTCTCTGTCACCTGATATGGCAGTCATTTCATTCTCCTGGACATTCATGCAAATCTTTCAGAATACAACATTCATAAAGTCTAAAAAATATAATCCTATCGTAGAGAATAGAAAATATAATTCGTCTCGGTAGAACGAAGATAAAAAAGAAGACCAAAAAGAGGAAATAAATTGGATAAAAACCTGAAAAGAGAGTTTCAAAGGCTAAAAAAACGCACATGATATTCTTCGAATTACATGCCCAACAAATGAAAGTCCTTTTCATTTACCTTTTTAGTTGCATTTTTTGATTCTTTACTCCATCATTACCTTAGAACAGGAAGGTTGTTTTTTCTTTGGTTCTGCGAAACCGTAAAAAACTAACTCATGAATTGCCATCGAAGGTCCGATGTGACTTTGATCACGGATGCCAAATTGCCTTTGAGACAATTCTACTGTCCTGGAAATAGCGGAGTAATGTAACTTGGACGGAGAAATAAACAAATCTTGTGGTTTAGACATTCACAAACATTTTATTATTGCTACTATCCTCAGTAGATCCGGTGAAAAACAGCTATATCGTTTTGCTAGAGATGAGGAGGGAATATTAAACCTTAAAGATTGGGCAATATCAGAGAAATGTGATGTTGTTGTCTGTGAATCAGCAAGTGACTTCTGGGTTCCTATTTATGAGTCATTGATAGATCACTTGCCTGTTATAGTTGGAAATGCCAGTGTCGCGTCAATAGTAAAATATCGTATAAAACCGATTACAAATATTCAAAATCATTCAATCCTTGAAGGTTGACGCAACACAGTACTTCGATTCCAAAATTAATTCCTTATTTCCGGGAAAAATCCGTGATCTTGGGACCTATTAAAAATTCAAGTTTTATGAACTTACTTCGGAATCGCAGTGCTAGTAATCGAAGATGCAGTATCATTTTAATATTGGTATGTTTAACATACGAGCTGATCCCAAAACTCAAAAATGCTTCTCAGAACCCAGTATTCCGAATAATTAATATAGCTTCAGATCACGAAAAACAGTTTTAAAATTTAACTATTTGAAAATAGGACTGGTTTTGGGATGAGCTCTACCATAAAATAGACGACACAGACTAATATATAAGGGACAGTTTCGAGTTGCGTACTGGAAAAATCTACTTAACTCAAACACGGTATTTTTTGAGTCCCAAAACCGCCATCTATGTCAACCAATTGTAAACGGAAACCTTTATCTTAAAGTAAACGTTATCC
>CAYSZA010000267.1:0-4307 GCA_964435275.1 uncultured Methanosarcinales archaeon
ACCTGTGAAATCGAGCCTCCAATAAAACTCATTGGTAACTGCAAAAGGCGAAAGCCAAGGGAATAGAAACCCACGACGACAGGTGTGAAAAAGGCTGCAAGAAGGAAAGCAGGAAGCTGCCAGGAGACTGAGTTCATAAGGGCAGCCCAGGTATCTATAATCGAAAATTTGCGGTATTTCTTAAATCCCTCATAGACTTTTTTCCAGCTCAGGCTCTTCATTATTAGTTTCCTGTCATCTCTCCAGATCTGTCCTCCAAGCACAAATGACGCAATAGACTGGCCGGCAAGGCTTCCTGTTATCAGTCCGCCGGCACCGATTTTTTCTACAAGCCCCAGGCCTACCTGGGTTGTAGTGCTTGACACTGAACTGAAGACTCTTGAGAGGGAAAGTCGCTTGAAAAGTTTTGTTCTTGAATTCCAGTTATTTAATGCAAGAAATAACCCATTTACAAATATAAACGGAGGTACAAGCCAGAGATAGTCCCCTATCTGCTGAGAATTCAGAATATTTACTATCGGCTCCTTAAAGTACCACATTGCTGGAAAGGTTAAACCACTTACAAACAGTACCGCCAGAAAGCTCAGCCCTAACAGGTTCACAGCTTCTTCGTCCGACTCAGGCAGCATTATGGAATATTCGTACCGCATGCACGCAATAACGCTGAGAATGCTGGTGATAGAGATATATAAAGCCCAGATTCCGAAATCATCAGGCCCGTAAAGGCGAGTCAGCACAGGAGCAGATAGAATAGTAAGGATTTGAGCAAAGGTTGTCCCGCCTGCAAGTGTCAGTACATCGAAAGCGAAGCTTCCTTTATTGCTATCATCGGATAGTTTCTCTGCTTCGTCTGCTGTTCTTTCATTCATGGCCGTACCTTAACGAAAATTCCTTTAGAACTGAGCCCCACGTAGTCCTGCATTTCCAGGCGATTTCATTTTGCAAATGCAGTTCCTGGGGTATGATGTTCTCAAGCTGATATCGGATATCTGACTTTTTTCCCCTCTAAGCCCCCTACAAATAAGTCCTCAATGAATAAATTTGTCGGCTTTCTTAATTTACATACACCGTAACAATTGAGATTATTTGATTTTTCCAACGTTCCTTAACGCTACTTTACCATAGATTCCTTTTCACGGTTCCTGGCGGGATGTCAGCTGTGCCTAAAATTTTTAATAGAATGTCACTGTTAACTTTATAAGAATTCAGGCTTATAAACCAATAGTTATTGGCTGATTCTGCCTCAGGCAGTTCGCGCAGCTGAGAAAAAAGATTATTAATTGAGCCTATCTGCGGCGTTGATTAAGATTACTGTGGTTTGACTATTAAAAAACTCTTAATATTTTGATTCTACTTTGGAAGACCACCAGTTGTATATCTCTTCTCCGCTTGCAATCCAGGCATTTTTGCCGGAAACGTATTTGAGGAACTTCTCGTAATATTCAAAGCATTGTCCCTCAATGCATGTATTATTATGCCACAGAATCGTGATTACCCCGTTATACTGCTCGACCTTATCAATAAGGTTTTTTATTAGCTCCCAGGCCTTTTTAACGTCAAGCCGCATATAATCTCTTAACAGAGTCCGATCCATTACTACAAGGGGAAGCTCAATTATATCGATTTGTTTTCCGGTGTTTATGTTGTAAGGCCTGAAAGGATGACACATTCCATTTCTAAAGCCTGCGCAGTCCGCATACCCGAATGTTGTATCATACTTAAAGTTGGCTTTACTCAAGAATTCCCATGTATCCGGCACTTTAAACCTTAAATAGTGATTTCTGTACCCTATAATTTGCTTGCCGAGAACCTTCTCAAGTCTTCGCTTTTTCTGCATCATATCCTCAAAACTCTTGTAAGACTCGTGCCCTCCATGCAGGCCCACTTCCCACCCGTGAGCTGATATAAACTTTAATTCAGCTTCAAGGTCCTCAATTTTATAATTGAAATCTTTCTCTTCAGGATTCAAGACCAGAAAATAAAAGCTGGATTTTGCTTTGTATTTTGCTTCCAGCTCCATTATTTCTCTAAAGTTCCAGCAAGGGTTCCACTTCTTGTTAATTCTGGAAAAAGGTGTCTTCATAGCCTCTGTCAAATTCCCTTTAGCAAGGGCTTTGGCAGTTCCGACAATAGGGTAGAGTTTTTCCGGATATACCACATCAATATCATGAGTAAGGCAAACCGCGAATTTCTTTCCATCCGGATACTCGGGATGTAACCCGTTTTCTACCAGAAATCTGGATACTCTGGGCTCAAAAACGTTCCTCTGACCGCTTAAATAATAAGGAAACCTTTCGTACTGATCAGAAAATATTAAACTGTACTCTTCTTTTTTGGTAAACAGATCCCAGAGTTCTTCGTCTTGTTTTAGTTTCTCAATCATCGTTTTCGCCCTTTTTCCAGATTGAAAGATTGAACTAATCTCTCAAAGAGAGTTTGTTCACACTATTATATGTTCGTTCTTATCGCCCCTTCCAATCCCCTTATAGACAAACCCCTTGCCAATAAACTCATCCGGTTCAACTACGTTTCTTCCATCCACAATAGCAGGATTTGCCTTACCTGTAACTTCCTTTATCCAATCAGCCTTTACATTAAAGTACGCACTGTGTCCTGCAAGAACAACCACAACATCCGCGTCACGAACAACCTTTTCAAGATCGTCCGAAATCTCAATTCCTGGATAGTTCACAACGTAAGGGTCATGCACCATAACTGTCGCGCCTGCTTTCAGGCAGAGATCCCTGTAAGGCTCTGAAGGTGTATTCCTCGCGTCATCCGAATCCCGAATAAAAGCCCAGCCGAGCATTGCAACCTTTGAACCTTTCATCTCTTTTCCAATTCTCTTAAGGGCTGCAACAGTCAGATTGTACATATGTACAGGCATGAAATCATTAACTTTCCTTGCAAGCACATAGATTGAATCCGCACCTTCCGGATAGTCAAGCTGTCCATTTCCTATCTTAATTCCTCTTTCCAGGTGATATGTATCTTTGGTAAGGCAATGACCTCCAACACCTGCGCCTGGCCAGAGTACAGCTCTCGTAATACCCTCTCCTTTTAAACTGTCTACTCCAGTCCTGACATCATATACATTTATACCCATAGCTTCACAGTATAGGGCAAGCTGGTTAATTGCTGCGATCTGGAGGTCGCGGAAAGTATTTTCTGCAGTTTTCGTGACCTCGGCTGCAGTTGCACTCATAGGAATTACTTTTCCTACCGTCAACACAGGAGAATAGAGTTCAATAGCTCTCTTGGTACTTGCTTCACTAATACCGCCTACGATTCTGTCGTGCTCTCTGATATTCTTCAAAAGCCTGCCCACCATTACTCTTTCAGGGGCATGGGCAAGGGCAAAGTCCTCTCCTGCTTTCAGGCCCGACTCTTCTTCAAGGATCTGTCTTGCCATTCCTTCGGTTGTGCCAGGGGTGATTGTGGACTCAAGAACCACGAGCATTCCTGGCCTCAGGTATTTCCCTACGTTTCTTATACCTTCAACAAGTGCGGAAAAGTCAGGTTCAAGGTCTTTGGGATTTGCAAAAGGGGTCTGGATTGCAAGAGTGACGGCATCAAGTTCTGATATCCTTGAGAAATCAGGAGTGCACTCGAACTTGCCGGCTTTCACAACTTTGCTAATAAGGTCTTCAAGGCCTGGTTCTTCTCCCTTGAGAGGACTCTCTCCACGGTTGAGCATGTCTATTTTGTAGCTTGAGCTTTTTGAATTGCGCTGGAATCCCAGAACTTTATTAAAACATGGGGCATCTGCGAAAAGGACAGCTGAAGGGATGCCTACGTAGCCCATTCCAAGTACTCCTATTTTTTTAATTGGGCCTCTTTCCTGAAAAAGTTTTTCTAATTTACTCATAATCATCACTTTCCAAATTGTTTTTTAAATCTTTTTCAAATCTTTTGTATTCCAAAAGTTTTCGAGATTTTACTTCTGCGGAGTTCTCTTCGGCTTATTGTCCTACTTCAATTAATCTTTCTTCTTCGTAGGATCTTATGGCTGCCATTGCAACTTCAAGAGCGTGTTTTCCATCTTCCCCACAGGGGTTAGGGTTTCTACCAGTTGCAGCACAATCTATGAAATAGGTGAGTTCATTTTTCAGGGGTTCGCTTTGTTCTACCTTTGCCTTTCTTATCCATTCATTGTCATGTAACTGTACTGTCTGGTTAATGTAGTCCAGATAAGCAACACCCTTAACTCCGATCGCTGTCAGTTGCCTTACCTTATGCGGAGTCAGCCAGTTTGTTTCCACAACTCCTGCAAAGTTATGGTCCATACGCAGGATAATTGAGGCATG
>CAYSZA010000268.1:0-4284 GCA_964435275.1 uncultured Methanosarcinales archaeon
TTTTCGCTCAAGCCTTTTTTGAAAAGGCTTGCGATCAAAATTTTTTTGAAAAGGTTTGCGTAAACCATTTCGCCAGTTTATCACGTCGACCACGTCGTTTTTGATCAAACTTTTTTTGAAAAAGTTTGCGATCAAGCCTTTTTTGAAAGGATTGCGGAAATAAGTTTAAATATATTCTCATAATTTATCATAACCATAGACTGCAGCCTGGAAATAGAGGGTGAAAAAGGTGAACATAATACAGGCTTCAGGAGGAGTTTGAAAAATGCAGCTTCCAAACCCTGATGGTCAGTTTCCGAAAATAAGTGATAAAGCCTGGGTATTCGACACGGCACTAATAGTAGGAAATGTAACGATAGAAGAGGACGTTTTTGTCGGGCCTAATGCCGTGATCAGGGCAGATGAACCCGGGTCATCGGTAGTTATCCAGAGCGGCTGTAATGTTCAGGACAATGTAATAATTCATTCCCTTTCCAATTCGGAAGTGAAGATAGGTAACAGCACCTCTCTTGCACATGGGTGCATTGTACATGGCCCATGCGAGATAGGAGAAAATTGTTTTGTCGGTTTCGGAGCCGTGATATTTAACTGTTCTCTGGGAAAAGATACCATGATTCTTCACAGGGCCGTTGTTCGCGGAGTCGAGATTTTTCCTCACAAAGTGGTGCCTGATGGAGCCACTATAACAGACCTTAGAGCCGCAAGCGCGCTTGAAGACATCACGACAGACCTTGCAGAATTTAAAAAATCTGTTGTCAGGGCAAATCTTGAACTGGTAAAAGGATATAGGCAGCTGCACTTGAAGCCGAAAACCTGCCTTTAGGGATACTACAGGAAAAGGAGACTGATAAGGCTCAGAGCTTCGAAAATGTTAAATGAGAATTTCCTTGAGTCTTAGTAATTTGACTGAACATCCAATTAATATATTTGGCTAAAGATTTTATTAGTGTATTTTTAATTAAAAGCATTTCTGGATTTCAGTAATCAAAGGTATTTCCCATCCAGTATATCCAGAACTTTTTTTCCGTCATCTGTCAGGGTATATTTCTTCCATGTGGTTTTCTCAGGAGTCAAACACTGGATTAAACCTTTACTCTCAAGTTCCTTTAAAGCGTGGCTCATATTTTGCGTGGATCGGCTTGTTTCATGGGCAATATCCGAAGCCCGCACAAAGGCATGCCTTTTCATGGAATCCATAAGAATCAAACGGCGGTCAACACTGATAACCCAGTTAACCAGTTCATCGATTGAGTTTTCAGTCATATTAGTTCAGCTTCTCCGTCGTATAGTTCTTGTTGACATAAACAGCCGCATATTATTTAAATATTAATTGTTTGAATCAAATAAGGGAGAAAGAAGAAGAGGTTTTTTATTAGAATGCTGAGTGAAAGAAAAAAATAAAAAGGCGAGACAATTAATAAAATAAAAGGAAAAGAAAAAAGAAGATTTCAGGCAAATTTTGCAAGAACTGCCTTTATATCTTCAAAGACTTCATCTATATCTTTTGTGCCGTCAAGAGTTACAAGAATTCCCTGCTTTGCATAGTAGTCGATAAGAGGCTGAGTCTGCTTCTTATAAACGTTGAGGCGATTCTGAACAGCCTCTTCTCTGTCGTCAGCACGCTGGAAAAGTTCCCCTCCACAGACATCGCAGATACCCTCTTTTTTTGGCGGATTAAAGGTTCTGTGGTAGCTTGCACCGCAGTTACTGCACATAAGACGGCCGCTGATCCTCTCGACGAGTTCTTCGTCAGGCACTTCGAGATTCAGGACAACATCTATGGGCTTCTCGATCTCATCCAGAATGACTGCAAGAGCGTCGGCCTGAGGTATTGTCCTTGGATACCCGTCAAGGATGAAACCCTTTTCGCAGTCCTGTTCTTTCAGACGGTTCTTAATAATTCCTATAAGCACCTCATCAGGAACAAGTTCTCCTTTGTCCATATATGCCTTGGCTGCAAGCCCAAGTTCGGTTCCTTCCCTGACATTCGCCCGCAGGATATCCCCTGTGGAGATCTGCGGGATTCCGTAGAAATCAACCATTTTTTTGGCCTGGGTGCCTTTTCCGGCACCCGGGGGCCCGAAGAGTATTATATTCATTCGAAGATCCCTGTGTTTCCTTTAGTTTGTTTATGTTACGCCAAAAGCCTTTTAAAAAAAGGCTTTAGCGAAGAGTCATTTATTATGCTACATTTAAGTTACATCAATTCGATTCCCTTTTGAAGCTTAAAACGAACTCTTATTGCTCCCCGAAGAAGGAACGGATCATAGGGTGCATCTCCATCATCTGCTCGGATGCAATATCCTCATACAGCCTGTACACAATACTCACAGTAAGCAGCAGCCCTGTACCTCCAGCACTTCCAAGGGTACCAAGCAGGCTCGCAACCAGGGTAAGTGCTCCTATGAAAGCTCCGCCTATTACGGTAACTTTTGGAATGTAACGCTGCATAACTTTTTCAATGCTGCTTACGTTTCGCCTGAAACCCGGGATTTGCATGCCGGAATTGAAAATCTTCTGGGCTGTAGGTTTAGCACCCATGCCAGTAGTTTCAATCCAGAAGAGGGAAAAGATAATTCCGCCTCCTATAAGCATGATAGCATCTGTAAGAACATGGAGTCCGATCTGCCAGGTAGCAGGCGAGACGGCTCCAGAGCTTGCAAAAGACTCCCTCACGAGAGATGGAATCCAGTCATAAGGGCTGTGTATCGGGGAGAGGTAGTACATTATTCCGTTAAGAGGCTTTGACCCGCTGAACTCTCCAAGGAAAGTAATTCCTCGGCTAGAGAGAATGATCCCTATCATCTGTATGTTGGCCTGAAGAGCTCGGACAAGGATCATTGGCAATACTGAAGAATATATGAGTTTGACAGGAAAGCGACCCCTTGCTCCTCTCACTGCACTGTGAGCTAGAGGAATTTCAATCCTTGTACTCTCCACGTATACCACAAGCAGGAAAATGACAACTGTACTCAGCAGTGCCAGAATTCCTCCTCTGACCAGTATGAACATCAGACCTTCACCTGAAAAGAGGTAGTCTGCCCCTACGTTCTGGGAGATATAAATCCATTTCGGAATCAGCCCGATAGGAAGCCCTGCTTCGTCAGGCTGCCAGTTAAATATCCCTGTAACAATTTGCTGGGAGATACCCGCAACAATGAAAAGACCGACTCCTGATCCAATACCCCACTTGGAAACTACTTCGTCCATGAAAAGAACGAGTGCACCTCCAATAAAGATCTGGATAAGGAGCAGGAAGGTGATTACTCCCAGGCCTACACCGAGAACAGAAGCAAGCCCTGGATCCGGCTGGATATATCCACCAAGTAGCTGCGGCAGGGCCTCAAGTATGATCATGACAAACACAAGGAATTTCTGGGCTCCCTGGAAGAATGCCTGATCTTTGGGGTCTGACAGGTCCATTTTGATAATATCTGCCCCAACGAGAAGCTGCAGGACAATCGAAGCCGTGACAATAGGCCCGATACCTAGAAGAAGCAGAGATCCAGACGCGCCAGCAAAGAAGGCACGGTAAGATTCAAAAAGGTCAATCGAATTCCGGGACATCCCAAAGAGCGGTACGTTTGCCAGAGCAAAGTACAGCACAAGAATTCCCAGAGTCCACCAGAGCTTATCCTTAAAATGGACGTGTTTTTCCGGACTTGCTACTGCAGGTAACTTGTTAAAAAACGGTTCTAACGTATCCCTGAGAGTCATCGATTACACCATTTAAAATATAATTTATTTATAATACTTGAAATGTTAGACTACGTTTTACCGTAAGATATTGGTAATATAGTACATCTAATATGAAAAAGTTACCAAAAGAATTAAAATAAGTAATGCCAGAGTGACATTACTTATTCGGCATCGATGCAACTTCCGCCGGCGTTCTCAATTTTTTCGCGGGCAGATGCGGAGAATTCTTCCGAAGTAACTACAAGGTTCTTCGTAACACGTCCGCTTCCAAGTACTTTTTCGATTTCGAGATTTTCAAGATTAATGTGGTATGCACCGTCCTTGATTTCTGCAAGCCCTTCTTCAACAAGATAAGGAGCAAGTTCGTCAAGTTCTCCCACATTCACTATGGAGACGTCCCTGGAGATTTCAGCAGGACGCTTGAAACCGTGCTTTCCGTAGCTGTATCCCCTTAACATCGCTCTTACGAAGTGGTGTTTACAGCCACCGGCTTTTCCACGGCCTCCGCGGTTTCCGGCTCCACGCCTGTTTTTGTGAGTCCCGCCTCCGCAGGTCCTGGATCCTCTGAACTTCTTTGTATCCATT
>CAYSZA010000269.1:0-4272 GCA_964435275.1 uncultured Methanosarcinales archaeon
TCCGAAACCTTTTTATAGAAAGTACTTCATTAGACGTTGATGTACACAAATATACCTTAGTGATAAAAAATGCACGCTTCAATTCTCCATATCCTCAACACAACAAAAACCCGTATCCAGGCTTTCGGGCCTCAGACCTGCCGTGAAGGCCTGGAGCTGGGATTTGAGAAAAGGGACTTTTTCTCTGCGGTGGCAGATGCAAAAGCCGACGGACGTGTGCCTGTAATTGCAGAGGTCAAACCTGCATCGCCAGGGAGGATTTTCAGGGAGATCCCGCCTGCAACGGCTGCCGAGCTTGCATGGGAGATGGAAGAAGCCGGAGCTGTTGCTGTTTCGGTCCTGACCGAACCCGGTGTGTTCCGGGGCTCGCTCGAAAACCTGGATGCGGTCAGAAAAGCAGTATGCCTGCCTGTCCTGAGAAAAGACTTTATAATAGACAGGATGCAGCTTGAAGAAGCCAAAAGTGATCTTGTGCTTCTAATTGCAGGAGTTCTTGGGGAAGAACTTAGAGCTTTTGTCGATCTTGCCCTTGAGAAAGGATTCGAGCCCCTGGTTGAGATTCACAACAGGGAAGAACTTGATTCCGCTCTGGAAACCGCTGCAAGAATAATAGGAATTAACAATCGGGATTTTGAAACGCTTAAAATCAATCTCGGCACTACAGAAGAACTGGCACCTCTTATCCGGGAGTACGACCTTGACCACGGCACCAGGCATCTTATAATAAGCGAGAGTGGCATGAACAACGCAGAAGATGTCAGGCGGGCAGTCCAGGCAGGCGCAGATGCCGTGCTGATAGGGTCTGCACTTATGGAAAGTGCTTCCGTTTTTGATAAAACGAAAGAATTCGTCCAGAGCGTTTGTTGGCGTTAATAACTGTTTTTCCAGGCTTCTTCGGAGCTTTCAACCTGCTGGACAGGGTTGAAAAATCCACTAGAAATTCACTCAAAATCTATTGAAGGTTCAGTCAAGATTCATTCGAGATTGACTGAAAATTGAATCTTGTTCAATATGAAATCAAAACTGCACTGTCAGATACAGATACAATATTAAGATCATGCTACAGGCAACATCAAAAAGCTAAGGGAGTAATTGAATTGACAGGAACTAAAATTTCAGAATTCACGACAAAAGACTCGTACTTAAAGGAGTTCACGGGTTCGAAGAAAGGTCAGAAAATCGGTGTAGCAGGCCAGGTAAAAGGAAAATACGGGAAATATGGGGGTCAGTACGTACCCGAGGTCCTCATGCCGGCCCTTGAAGAACTGGAAGAAGGGTACGAGCGGTACAAAGACGACCCTGAGTTTCTCGCCGAGCTTGACAATTACCTGCGGGAATTTGCAGGCAGGAAAACCCCGCTCTATTTTGCCCGGAATCTGAGCAAAAAGTACGGGTTAAAGATTTACCTCAAACGGGAGGATCTTGTGCACGGAGGGGCTCACAAGTTAAACAATGCCATTGGACAGGCACTGCTTGCAAAATATATGGGAAAAACCAGGCTGATTGCCGAAACCGGTGCGGGACAGCACGGAACTGCAACGGCTATGGCAGGGGCGAACCTCGGGTTTGAGACTGTTGTATATATGGGTGCCAAAGATGTCAAACGCCAGCAGATGAACGCATACCGCATGGAACTTATGGGTACTGAAGTAAAACCTGTTGAGACAGGCTCAAAAACCCTTAAGGATGCAATTAACGAAGCTTTCAGGGACTGGGTCACGAACATAGGAAACACGCATTATCTCATAGGCTCGGTTGTGGGACCCCATCCTTATCCTGTAATAGTAAGGGATTTCCAGAGCGTCATTGGGCGCGAAGTAAAGGAGCAAATTTTGCAAAAAGAAGGACGTATGCCTGATTCCATTCTTGCCTGTGCAGGTGGCGGAAGCAATGCAATGGGGATCTTCCATCCCTTTGTAGAAAATACAGAAGTTAAACTGGTCGCTGTCGAAGCCGGGGGAAAAGCCCTGAGATGTACGGAGAAAGCCGCCCTTCACTCGGCCTGCCTCTGTGCAGGAGAAGAAGGGATTCTGCACGGAGCAAGAACAAAGGTATTGCAGGATAAAAACGGGCAGATCCTTGAATCGGAGTCCATTTCCGCAGGGCTGGACTACTCAGGGGTTGGGCCTGAACTGGCTTACCTTTCCGAGAGCGGAAGGGTCACAGCCAGGTATGCGACTGACAGTGAGGCCCTTGAGGCTTTCCATGAACTGAGCAGGCTTGAAGGAATAATTCCTGCACTGGAATCTTCCCATGCCCTTGCCTACCTGAAAAAAGCGTCGGAAACCGGGGAACTGGGAGAGGTAGTGGTCGTAAACCTCTCAGGAAGAGGCGACAAGGATCTGGAAACTGTCCTGGGCCTGAGAGGGGGGGTCTGAGATGGAAAGGCAAAAAATCTCCGAGAAATTTTCCGAACTCAGGGAGAGAAACGAAGGAGCCCTAATCTGTTACGTCATGGCAGGAGACCCATCCGCAGAAAGAACAGGTGAGATTGTAAAAGCTCTCGTAAACGGAGGAGCGGATATCATAGAACTCGGTTTCCCCTTCTCAGACCCTGTAGCGGATGGCCCGACTATCCAGGTGGCGGGACAGCGGGCACTTGCAGCCGGCATGGACACCCTGCGCTATTTTGAGCTTATTAAAACCCTCGATGTCGGGATTCCTCTTGTTTGCATGACATATTACAACCCTGTATTCAGGTACGGAGTGGAAAAGTTTGTAGAAAAGGCTGCAGATGCCGGAATAAGCGGATTAATAGTACCCGATATCCCGGTAGAAGAAGCGGCTGACCTGAAGAATAGCTGTGAGAAGCACGGGCTTGACCTGATCTTTCTGATTGCGCCCACAACAACCGAGGGAAGAATTCGAAAGATCCTGGAAAGGGGTTCAGGTTTCCTTTACCTGGTTTCAAGGCTTGGAGTCACAGGTGCCAGGGAAGATGTCTCATCTTCTACCAGAGAGCTGCTTTCCAGAATAGAAACCGGGATTCCTAAGGCTGTGGGATTCGGGATATCAACAGGAAAGCAGGCTGCAGAAGTTAGAGAAGCAGGAGCGGATGCGGTCATAGTTGGCTCGGCTTTTGTCAGGATTATAGAGGAAGGAAAAGACGTAAACGAAAGGCTGGAAGCTCTTGCAAGGGAACTAAAATCCGGAATCAAAAGAGCCAGTTAAAGTGAAAAATTCGGAAAATCAAGAACGTCAACAGTTAAAAATATTTTGAGTTAATCAGAAAGGAAGAAATCGGGAGTTAAAAGGAGGGAGGAGAAATGCAGAGATACATTCAAAAGCTGGAAGAAGGCTGTGACCTGAGCTCTGAAGAGGCTGAAGATGCAGTAGGCAAAATCCTGAGTACAGCACAGGATGACGAGATCGGGAGATTTCTGCTTGCCTTGAGGGTAAAAGGTGAAAAGCCCGAAGAAATCGCGGGCTTTGTAAGGGGAATGAAAAAAGCCGGAAATACGATCCGGCCCAAAACACCTTTCAGGCTTGTGGATACCTGCGGGACAGGAGGAGACGGCCTTAATACAATCAATATATCGACAGCGGCCGCAATCGTGACTGCAGCAGCAGGCGTCCCTGTAGCCAAGCACGGAAACCGGGCTGCTACTTCAATGTCAGGAAGTTCGGATGTGCTTGAAGCCCTGGGAATTAAAATTGACCTGGAGCCTGAAGCTGTCAGGCAGACAATCGAAGAGATAGGAATAGGGTTCATGGCTGCTCCGGTTTTTCACCCGGCAATGAAGAGAGTTGCAGGGATAAGGAAAAAACTCGGAGTCCGCACGGTTTTCAATATTCTGGGGCCCCTAACAAACCCGGCAGGTGCTAAAGGGCAGGTAATAGGGGTCTTTGATAAAAAACTCTGTGAACCAATAGCCTATGCTCTTGCAGAACTTGGGACCGAGCATGCCCTTGTCGTACACGGAGACGGAATGGATGAGATCACAAACACGGGTGAAACCTATGTTGCGGAGTTAAAAGATGGCAAGGTTTCAACCTATACGCTGACTCCGGAATCTCTTGGCATGCTGCAAGCAAATCCTGAGGATATAAAAGGAGGCACTCCAAAAGAAAATGCAAGAGACCTGCTGTGTATCTTTAAAGGCCAGAAAGGACCAAAAAGAGACATCGTAGTCCTGAACGCAGCTGCTGCCCTTTATGTGGGTGGGATAGTAGGTTCTATCCGGCAAGCAATTCCTATTGCCGAGGATGCGATTGATAGTGGAAAGGTCATGGTTAAATTCAACCAGTTCAGGGCTTTTACTTCAGGGTTTT
>CAYSZA010000270.1:0-4234 GCA_964435275.1 uncultured Methanosarcinales archaeon
TGAAAATCGGATGTCTGACAAAATACTTCCCTGGAAACTCATAAAACCCTACCGTTATTCAGCCTCTGGACTTCATATTAAAGTACATATAGAAAATGGAGTAGAGCACAAGAACAGCACAGCCTGCGTAGGCCATGAAAAAACCAAGATCAGTATAGCCTGGATATGTATCTCTCATGGCTATCAGGGCTGCTCCTCCAAGGGCAAAGCTGAGGGCTGTAAACTGAAGAGTAACCCAGGAAGCTTTCTGACCTACCTGGAGGGCCCTCTCGTCTTCGATAATGCCTTCCACCCTGTGCCTTGAAATGTACATAACAGCTATGCCTGCAAGTACAGCACCTGCGGCAAGAGTCGGATTTCCTATGGAAACTGAAAAACTTACAACAGCTCCCAGGACTGTCACAATAAGCAAGGAAATTATTCTGAATTGCTTCCGCTTCATTGGCAGAACCCCTTTAAGTACGACGTTCAATGTAAATTAAACTATATAGCACCCTATGTAAGGAAATGCATACAAATTGACCATAATCTAGTACGATAAGTAATGTAGACTTTACATATAGTAAATAGAAGATTACATTATTTAAACTTGTTGGAAAAATGGTTTAGAGTAAAAAGATACATGCTGACTCATAGAGTAGTGGAGAAACCGACTTAAATAAGGGTTTCATCCTGTTTTAGGAAAAATTCCTGGCTCCAGAAAATGAAACTAGTAAAATAATTTATATGAGTTCTGCGTATGTTAAAATTATGGAAGATGATTTTTTGAGATGCCTTGAAGTTATCTTTTGTATCTGCCTTGCCATACTTTTTCTGATTTCCTGCTGTCATAGTATATAAAAATTAACCTAAATCCTGTTCTTTCAACGATACATACGACCTAAAGGCTCAATTATTATGACTACCAGGGTCTGATTGTCATAATTGATCCTGTAAAGTAGTCTTAAATGTCGGGATCGCAGTCTGAAAATCTTTTCCTTACTCTCGATTATTCTTTTTGCTCGCTGTGGAACTGGATCGAGGACAAGCTCGTCAAGGGTTTCTTTGACCCTGGAGTAAGTCATTTCATCTGCCATTTTCAAAAAGGTTTGCGCAGGAATATCAAGAAGGACTTCAAGCATTTAGAACCTCAAATGTCCCTTTTAATTGCCTTTCAATCTCCTTTTTTCCACGCACAACCAGAGCCCTTCGTGTTCTCGTTTTAACTGATTGTTCTCAGTCAGTTTGGCTTTCGCAACAGGAAAGCAATACAAACATTGGTTAGCGATATCGTATTATTCTAATTAGTATACCAGTGAAAACAAAAGGAGCTGAAGTCTAAAACCTCAGCCTAAAATTATAGGTTTTACACATCTTTATGTAAACTATTGAGAGGAATTGATTGATATTCCATGCTATCTTCACAAAGCTTCCTGACCTCGTCGAGCTTTTCTGGTGGGCTGATCACAAGCAGAATATCGTCCGCAAGAATTTCAGTCTCAGCTTCCGGGCCTGGAATAATTTTATGATAACGGGAAACCGCAAGTACAGATACTCCATAATCCTTCCGAAGATCAAGTTCTCCAAGAGTCTTTCCTGCAACTTTAGAGAATTTTCCAACTCGGAGGCTCCGGATCTCCACATCTGCAAAATTAAGAGCCAGATCGCAGATCTTCTTCTTGGGAATCTCGGGGTGTCGGAGCATTTCGTAATGGTCGGCACGTAGCGTTGAACCCAGAGAATCTATTTCGCTACTGGGAACTAAGTACCTGTGAAGCACCCTTGTGAAAAGCTCTATTGAGCTTTCAAATTCGTCAGAAATTACCTCATCGGCTCCAAAAGCATAAAATTTATCCAGCTCGCTCAGGAAGTGTGTCCTGGCAATGATATGGACTTGAGGGTTTAGCCTCCGAGCAACTTCGATTATCCTTTTAGCACTAGCAGGATCGCCTGCGGTCACAACAACGGATTTCGCAGTATGGATACCTGCATGTTCCAGCACAGCACTCTGGGCTGCATCACCGTAAAAAATGTGTTCTCCCTCCAGTTTCTCTACCCTTACGACTTCAGGATTCATGTCAATTATTATGTAGGGAATTGAAGCCGCCCTTGAGGCAGTAGCGACATTTCTACCATTTATCCCGAATCCTACAATAATTACATGGTTTTCAGGTTTCTCTTCAGATTCATTTTCTTGAAACTTGCCATACCAGCCTTGTTTCAGTACTGGGGGGAAAGGTAATAGCTCCGCAAAGGTCGTGGTTCGATACCCTATACTCATAAAAAGAGGGGTAAGTACCATAGAAAGCACAGCGACATCCAAAAATTCTTGATACATAAGGGAGGAGATTAATCCACTTGCAAAGCCTACTTTTGCGAGAATAAAGGAAAACTCCCCAACCTGCGAAAGGGAAAATCCAACCAGAATCATTGTATGCAAAGGAAATCCTATGAGAAAAGTGCTCAAACTATTTGCCAGAATCTTCAGGATCAGTACGGCGAAAGTAGCAGCAAGGATCAGGAGGAGATGTTCCTTTAATATATCGAGATCAAGCAGCATGCCTATTGAAATGAAAAAAATACTCATGAACATATCCCTGAACGGGATTAAGTTTCCAAGGGCCTGAACTGAATATTCGGACTCTGAGATTATCAGGCCAGCAAGAAAAGCTCCGAGCGCAAGAGACAGACCAACCAGAGAAGTTAACCAGGCGACAGAAAGCCCTATTGCTACAACACTCAGGAGAAAAAGTTCATTATTTCGTGTCTTTGCCACCTGGTACATGATAAACGGAACTGCATACCTGGCGCTTATGAGGGTAAATACGATGAGCCCGAGACCCTGCAGGATAAGCTCTATGAAAGATTTTTCCGTTTCGGGGACGCCTGCGAGAACCGGAATCAAGAGAATAATTACTACTGCGGCTATATCCTGGAAAATCAATATTCCTAAAGAAGTTCGCCCGTGAAGGCTATAGATTTCTCCTCTTTCCTGTAATAACTTAAGGACAATTGCAGTGCTGCTTAGTGCTACTAAGAGCCCAAAAAAAATCGAAGACTCTCTGGAATTGCCAAGCCAGAGGAATATGAGAGCAACGATAATTGCAGTTATGGAAAGCTGCAACCCACCTCCAAAAATTACTATCCTGCGAAGCTGTAAAAGATCGCGTAGTGAAAACTCCATACCTATGGTAAAAAGCAGGAGGATGACCCCTATTTCAGCCAAAAGTTCGATGTTTTCTACCTCTCGAATCAATCCAAAACCAAAAGGTCCGGCAAGGATGCCTGCAAGTAGAAAGCCAATAAGTGGGGCTATTTTTAATTTTGAGAAAGTAAAAACTACAGGGATAGAAAGTCCGAAGATGATCAAGAGGTCAGTTAAAAGATGCGTTGCCATCAATACAATTTTAATTTCTAAATAATATAAATGTTATTATGCAGCTAACTGTCAGAGAGTATTGATATTGGAGAGAAGAACCAGTAAAGTCGAAGTCTAAAATTTGGATTCCAGATCAGAATTTGACCTTCTAAACCATAATCAGCAATAGTAAACTGAGATTCTCACAACAGATTAAGACATGCGTATTAATCTATGATTTCTATTTTGTGTATATTTCCTGTAATGCAGAATTATCCCGTTTCTGAAATTTGTACCTTATAAAAGTTTAGTGGTTGCCGTGCAGGACCGCTCAGAAGTTGGATATTAATGAATTAAGCGCGAAGCTTGTGAAAGTGAGAATGTATATAGAATCCAGATACAGATACCTCAAAAAGATGTGAGAATTGAAAGAAGTAACTTAGGGATAAAATCTTAAAAAAGGAAACGACGAGAGGGGGACTCGAACCCCCGGGATGCAGAGCATCACGGGATTAGCAATCCCGCGCCATACCGGGCTTGGCTATCTCGTCACAAAGGACTTTAAGAAGCGCGTCCCCTTAAACGCATTTCATGTATTTAATCTTTTCCAGGGGAAAGGTTTCACATAAACTGTTTTACAAGACGTATAACAGTTGTGTTATAAAACTAAATCTCCTGATATATTAAGCGATGAGCACGCCTCAGGTTGCTGCATCTTGGAGATTCCAGTAGACTGGACTCTCTTCTCCACCCCGCAGCCCCGCAAGCGACAGTTGCCCACAGTGAGTCTGCTCCCTTCCGGGCCTCGATCGGTTTCCGCAGTTAGGGTATGAAGGCCTGCTCTCCAGCAAGTCCGCATACCTGCACCATCCAAGCAGGACGGGGCTTCTCAGTTGA
>CAYSZA010000271.1:0-4213 GCA_964435275.1 uncultured Methanosarcinales archaeon
CGTAGACGGCATATAGATCGGGGTCGGCGACCCTCTGGGTATGCCGATTTCCCATATTATGGCTTCAGGTATGACAGGCATGAGGGCCGCAGGCGATCTTGTTGCAAGAATGCAGTTCTCAAAGAATATGAGAATAGCCGAAGCAAAAGAGTACGTGGCAAAGAAACTCGGAGTCGATGTACTGTCCCTTACGGATGAACACGTTATGCGTGAGCTGCGTGAGGAACTTGATATCGGCGTGATTACTTCGGTCCCCGGCGCTGCAAAGGGTATTGCTGCGAAGATGAACATTGAAAAGCTGCTAGATATAAAGATAAATTCCTGCAATGTCTTCAGAAGACAGATAGCCTGAACAGAAAAACTCCAGAACAACTGCAAAGATACGGAAAAGCGGATAGGCCTACTATAAGTCTTTCTTAGAGTATTTTCTGGGAATATTTCCTGCAAATATTGCCTGAAAATACTTTTTCATAATATCTCCTGATAAAATTCCTGAGAAAGACTTGAATTTTCTCCGGGTTTTTCCGCTGTTTCCATTGCAGGCTTTTATGAGCTGATTTATACTGTAAGAGCTGTGCAAATCGTCAATTATAATTAAAAAGTTATTATAGGAGTGTGTTTGAAAGTGAGTGACGAAAACAGTGAAATCGGAGGGCTTCAGCGAACAATCGATTGGAAACAGGGCCTTGCAATTGCCCTGGGGGTCCCTGTGCTGATCTTGCCGTCCATAGGTTATTTTGCAAATTACGTCTGGGCTTTTGCAATCATTATCTGGGCGCTATCGGTCTTTCAGGGTTTCATGCAAAATTTTGCCTACGGGGAGCTTGCTACAATGTTCCCGAAGGCATCGGGGCTTCCCGGCTACGCACAGAGCGTTTTTACGAGCAGGGACGCAAATAATCGATACGACCGCAGCAAATTACTTGGAGGTTTCAGCGCCTGGAGCTACTGGTTTGCCTGGAATCCAGTCCTTGCGATTTTTTCGATCCTGATCGGAAGTTATCTAAAAGGCCTGATACCTGCATTTGCCGGCGTGTCTGACCTGGCTATGTATCTTGCATCCGGCGCAATCGTATTCGTGTTTCTTATTCTGGTCAATTACCGCGGGCTCTCGGGCGGAGCAACGCTCGGGTATATTCTTGCTGTGCTTTCACTTGCCCCCCTTATCGTTATTTCCCTTGCGCCTTTCATAACCGGACATTTTGAGCTCAGCAATATTACCGGCGCCTGGCTGCCTGCAGACTGGAGCTGGGATATGCAGCATATCCTGATCCTGCTCGGGCTTATGGCAATGGCCCAATGGAGCGCCTGTGCCTGGGAAACCGCGGCAATCTACGGGCCTGAATATAAGCAGCCCAGGTCGGACGTCCCTAAAGCTCTCTTTATCTGCGGCTCAATCTGTCTTGTAACCTTTATCCTGGTTCAGGCGGCCTGTACCGGAACCCTGGGAATTGAAGGAATCCTGGCCGAACCGTTCTCTCCCATGCTGCCTCTAGCTCAGATGACCCTGGGCCCAATAGGTGGATCTCTGACGATCCTGATGCTGATTGCGGCGATGATCCTCATTATCCAGACAGCCTTTCTCGGAGCTTCAAGGGCTATGTATTCCATGGCCGAAGAAGGAAATCTACCGGGCTTTTTTGGAAAGATGAATCCTCACGGGACTCCGGTTAATGCAATGATTGTCATTGCTCTCCTGAATATGGGCTTCATCTTCCTGGGAACGCCTGCAGCTATACTGGCTGCTTCAGCTATAGGTTATGTCTGCGCTAATGGGATAAGTCTGCTTGCATATTTCAAGGCGAAATTTGACCCTAGATTCTCTAAACTTGAAAGGCCGTTCAAAGCTCCGGCAGGCTGGCAGTACGTATCCCTCTTTTTCGGGCTTTTCAACCTGCCTTTGTGTCTTATTGGAATAATATACCTGAACAGTCTTGAAGTAGGCTGGACTTCGACAATCGTGGGCTTTGTCGTACTTGCCCTCTATCTTCCCCTGTGGTATTATTCCCAGAACGAGAGCCGGGAAGCTTTAGAGAAGGATAGTTCTCTATCGGGAGAATCCACAACATAACATGTTTCCTGAGTGTAAAAAAGAATTTGGTGACAGAGAAAGAAGTTCGAAAATGTGCGGGTACAGGAGATATATTTCTGTATATTCCTGAGGCCCCATTTTTATTTTATTTATTATAATTAAAGTCTTTATAATAATTGCGCTGTTCATAATAAATAAAGCATATGCAATAATTATGATGCGTGTAGAAATACAGAGCTAAGTTATGATAAATAAAGTAAACTTTGTGTTAATTATAATGTATATAAGAAATAAAATATCGTAAAAATTAACACATTTATGAGAAATTAAGGTAGTTTTATTCCTCCTTTCTTCTGAAAATATCCTTATCTGGCTGGAAATGAGGTTTAATGATGTGTGATCACACCCCACTGAGGACCAGACTTATTCTTTATATCGTGCTTGGGGTTTTTCTTATTCTTACAGCTTCGACAACTGTTATAATTTCTACGGTCACGGTGCAGGAGGAAAAACTCGCTTATCAGCAATCAATTGAGATGGCTTCCAGTTACGCGAATAAATTTGACGCGGATATGAAAGCCAATCAGGCCATTGCGAGGACGATTTCGAGAACTATGGAAACCTACAGCACAGCAGATAGGGAAGAGGTCCTGAAGATCCTTGAAAACCAGCTTATTAAGAATCCTGATCTGCTTGGAACCTATGTTGCTTTTGAGCCCGAAGCTTTTGACGGGAGAGATGCAGAATATGTGAATACCCCTGCCCATGATGCAACCGGCAGGTTTGTCCCTTACTGGAACAGGATAGGAGGGGACATTACAGTTGAGCCACTTCTGCATTATGACCGGGCAGATTATTACCAGCTCCCGAAAAAAACGAAAACTGACGTGCTTACGGAACCTTATTTTTATGAGGGGGTTTTTATGGTAAGTTATGTTTCCCCTATCTTTAAGAAAGGAGAATTTACCGGAGTAGGAGGGGTTGATGTCTCTCTTGAGTACCTGGATGAGGCAGTAAGTGGAGTTCGGGCCTTTGAAACGGGATATGCTTTCATGGTAAGCAATACTGGAATTTTACTCTCCCATCCTGCGCATAAGGAATGGATCGGAAAGAAAAATCTTCATGATTTTGAAGGAAATGAAGTCCGGAAAGCTGCTTCCGATATACAGAAAGGGGCAGGAGGGTACCTGGAGTCAGTAGATCCTACAACAGGTAAGAAAGTTGTAATGTTCTACGAACCTGTTGAAACAGGTAAATTCGCTTTTGTGCTTGTAATCCCGAAAGAAGAAATGCTTGCAGGAGTTTTTGATCTCAGGAACAGGCTTCTTGTCATCTCCGCAATTTCAATCCTGTTCATGGCCGTTCTTGCATACGTGATTGCTCGGTCTGTCACAGACCCTATAGACAAAATAGTTGATGATTTCAAGAAGATTGCCAGTGATGCTGTCAGGGGTGAGCTTGGTGCAAGGGCGGATACGAATGTAGAAATAGATTTTCGTGAAATCCCTACAGGCCTGAATGAGATCCTCAATGCCGTTATCGTTCCTATTCGGGAGACAATGAGGGTAACTAATGCCCTTTCGCAGGGGGAGTTAAAAGAACGAGTTCGTGTGGATATGCAGGGAGAGTTCAGGGAACTAGGAGATACGCTTGACAAATTCTCTGAGACCCTGAACAGTATTATCGATGACTCTAACGCAGTCCTTACGGCTTTTCAGCAGAATGATTTTAAGCGGCATATCAGTATACACGGGCAGGGCGACTTCAAGCTGTTTACGGACGGAATCGAAGAAGCCAGGCGTTACCTTGGCCGGGCAACAGCCGAAAGGAGAGAGGCAGAAAGGGCTCTTACCAACTACGCAGCCGAACTTGAACTCTCTAACAAGCTTAAAGAGGAGCTGGAAATTGTGATTAACAACAGCCCTGTTCTCGTTTTTTTGTGGAAATACGAAGAGGGCTGGCCTATTGAATTCGTTTCGGAGAACATTACCAGGTTGGGTTATGAGGTTGAAGACTTTACCTCGAACAGGATTCTTTATGGGGATATCGTGCATCCCGAAGACCTGGAAAAGATGGCTGTCGAACTTAAGCTGCATGTTGAAACCGGTTGTACGGATTATACATCCGAGTACCGGATTCTCACAAAATCGGGTGAGGTTCGCTGGGTTGATGAAAGAACGG
>CAYSZA010000272.1:0-4139 GCA_964435275.1 uncultured Methanosarcinales archaeon
ATAGAAGCAAAAGATACAGCCATAAGGAAATACATTGCGGATTCCATTGCTATGGACTCCGCCAGGGCGGAAAACCGGGGAGAAACAAACGCTTTTGAGAGAGCTCTTAAATCAGAAATACAGAATTCAAGTATCTATGTACCTTTTGCGCTTTCAGAGTTTGGACCTGAAGAACCAGGAAGCGAAACCGAAAAACTTCTTGAAGCCCTTAAAAGCAGTAAAGGAAGCACAAGAGTTGCAGCTATGATGGCTCTTGGAGAAATGAGAGAAAAAGCTGCAGTAGATCCCATAGTTGGAATTCTGACGAGAGATTATCCACCGGCAAAAGCCGGTGCAACAATTGCACTTGGAAAGATTGGGGACGAAAGGGCAGTAGAAGTTCTAAGAAAAGAAATGAAAGATGGCGATGGAGAATATGTCAAAGGTGGCTCCGCAATTGCGCTTGGAAGGATAGGAGACGAAAATTCAGTACCCTATCTTATAGGTAGATTGAGAGACCAGCAAATCAGAGTGAGAAGTAGTGCAGCTCTTGCGCTCGGAGAAATAGGAAACGAAACCGCAGTACAGCCCCTAATAGAAATCCTGGAAACCGGAAAGAGTTCAGAAGGGCAAAAAAGTAGTTCTGTGAACGCAAATGCCGATATCCGAAAAAGTGCTATCCTTGCCCTTGGAGAAATAGGGAGTACTGACGCTACTGAGACTTTAATCGGGATACTTAACGATAAAGGAGAAACGCTTGAATGCAGGACAGCGGCAGCTTCATCCCTGGGGAACATAAAAGACCCCAAAGCTGTAGAAGCGCTCAAAAAGGTATTTGAAGACAACACTACGCATGCAAACATCAGAAATAAAGCTTTTCTTGCCCTTAGCAAAACCAAAGACCAGGAAACTACAGGAATGCTTGTAGAAAAACTGGGAGATCAAGAATTTGGAGTTAGCGCTAGAAAAGCCCTTATAAATATGGGAGAAATCGCTGTCGATCCCCTCATAGAAAATTTGAAAACGAAAGACCAGAGACTTAAAGATGAAACAGCCTTGACTCTTATTGAAATAGGAGATAGGAGGGCTATTAAGCCTCTAGTTCTGGCTTATCAGTAACTGGAAAGCCAGGAACAAAAGAAAGAAGAAATTGGCTAAAAGAAGCCTCTTTCTTATCTTTAAACCAGACGTATAAGCTCTTTCAGTGCGGCTTTTGGGTCTGCGGCTTTCACAATTCCGGACGCCAGAAGCACACCTTGAGAGCCAAGGTCGAGGGCTGCCCTGAGATCTTCGCCTTTGGAAATCCCGGCTCCACAGAGTATTTTTATCCCGGGATCGATCTTCGCAACTGCCTCAACCGAGCCGCTAACAACTTCAGGGTCAGCCTTTGAGACAGGGATTCCGCTCCCTATAAGTTCTGGAGGCTCGATTGCAACATAATCCGGACCCAGGGCTGCAGCTGCTGCAGTTGTCGGGACATTATTGGTACAGATAACTGTTCTGAGCCCGAATTCCTTTGCAGCCCTAAGCGATGCTTCGATCTCTGCAAGGGTCAGGCGCCTTTCAGAATGGTTGATCAGGGTTCCGACAGCACCTGCCTCTTTTATTGATTTTCCGAAAACATGGCCTGTAAAACTTCCTGCGCCGACTCCATCAAGATGCTGGGAAAAAACCGGAAGTTCGACTTCCGAGGCCACCCTGTAAATATCCGGAAGCTGTGGGGCTACTGCTATCTCGATACCTGATTCTTCGGACACGGCTTTGCAGGCCTTTGCAATTTCCACTGCTTTCTGGCCCGTGCCCTGCAAATAAGTCTTATAGTTCAATAAAATGAACGGTAAACCCATGAGATCCCCTCTTGAAAATTAAAAGAAATGGAAAGCGCAGATTTCAACGCTTTCTCAGATAGTATTTCTCTGCCGAAAGCACTGCACGTTTTTGTCCTTAACAGTACTTTTCCCGGCGGCCTTTTTATGAGAAATTCTTAAACCTGCTCAGAAATCAGTCATGACCCTGAACTGGTCAATTTCCGGTTTGTTGAGGCTGTTAATAAACTGCTCGGCAACTTCCCTGACATCTTTTGCGTTGGTGATCGCACGTCCAACCACAAGAATGTCAGCACCCTGGCTCAGAGCTACAGGCACTTTGTCAAGACGGACTCCACCTGCAACAGCAATCAGAGCTTTTGGAGCCACCCTCTTAATTTCTTCAATATTGCCCCAGGCATGTTCGGTACTTTCGATATCGATTCCACGGTGAAGTTCAATGACATCAGGCATGACCTTAAGCTGCTTTAAGACAGAAATCGGGTCGTGCTGGTTAAGCGTGTCCATGACTGCATAAATACCTGTTTTGTGGGCTTCCTCGATGAGTTTGTCAATAGTACTGATCGGAGCGAGGGCAGAGACCACAATAGCATCTCCTGCAGCATCGGCAACCATTCTCGCCTCAAGGTTTCCTGTGTCCAGGGTTTTTAAGTCAGCCACAATAAAGGCATCAGGCCTGACATCCCTGATCTTCGAAATGACATCCACCCCATAACGTTTGATAAGGGGTGTGCCTGCTTCGATGATAACGTGATCGCTCTTAGGAATCTGAGAAATTGCAGATAGCACAAATTCGAGGTTAGGATTATCAAAGGCAATCTGAAGATAGGGTGGGTCCCAGAGCCTTGTGACCTTGAATCCCATAATGGCATGGGTAGACTTGTTGCTTTCCTCAAGAACAGTATTAATGTTCGGAAAGCCTTCTAGAGCGCGCTTGATTGCTAACTTTGTGGCTCCGTAGTTATACCTGTAGATCTTGTTGTAGTCCTGGGCGTCAGGGTGAATAAAGACACTGGCTACAATGACAAGCTCTTCAACCTGGTCCTTCGAGATTACGCCTTCTTCTACTGAGTCTGCTACTGCTTTTGCAACCGCTGTCTGGGCAGGCCCAAAGATTTTTGCTGCCTGCTCCATATTCTTTACCGTAACCTTCGGGATAATAAGGGTTGAAGGTTTGGGCGGCAGGTTGGGCCTGATAACGGACAGGAGGGGGGTGTGCCCGGCTGAAAGCTGGGTCAGGCCGTTTGCAAAAGCCTGTCCTACAGGACCTCCTTTGTCTCCTATCATCAAATCAACATGGGCAAGTTCTGCGCCCTGCCCCATTAATGCTTCTCCTATTTGAAACATATTTGACCTCGTAATTCGATAAATGTCGTATCCGAAATTAATAAGCATATTGATAATCGGTAAGTATGTAAATGGCTTCGGAACCTGAATTAATTTGCATCAAATTCAGGAGGCATAACCTTTTTGCCTGCTAAATGCCAGCCTAATATAAATAATCTCGTATCGCTCCACAGGTTTTTTTTCCAGCCCGGACAGAGTCTCAGAATTTCGATTTTGGAATTTTCGTGGCTACAAAAAACTCCCTGTTAGAGTAGAATTTTTGGACACATATTATTCAGAGCACAGATTCCGCACCTGGGAGAAATCGGTCGGCAGATGTTTTGCCCCAGCTTTACAAGTAAGAGATTTATATGTCTCCAGTATCTCTGTGGGAAGATCTTTTTTAATTCAGTTTCAGTTTCTTCCGGATACTTCGTCTCTATCAAGCCAAGCCTGTTAGAAATTCTGTGAACGTGAGTATCCACTGCAAGGGCATCCTTAAGGAAAGCGTCGGCAAGCACGCAGTTAGCAGTCTTCCTGCCGACTCCGGGAAGCTCAAGAAGACTTCCCATATCATCAGGAACTCTGCCATCGTATTTCTCCAGAAGAATTCTGGAAATTTCCTTTATTCTCCCTGCTTTAACCCTGTAAAAGCCAACATCTTTTATAAGAGCCTCAATCTCTCTAACGTCAGCCTTCACCATTTCTTCAGGCGTTGAGAAACTCTCAAAAAGCTTCCTTGCTGCAGGATAGGTCACATCGTCCCTGGTCCTATGCGACATAACAGTAGAAATTAATACATGAAAAGGGTCCCTGAAACCGTAGGCATGACTTTCAGGATAAAGTTCGAAAAGTCTTCGCATTAGTTCATCAAGATCCATGTCCGAGAATTAGTCTTTTCTAATATAAAATTAAGGTCCAAAACAAGAGTTAAGCCACCCGAGTCCCGCAAGCCTTTTCGAAAAAGGCCTGAGCAAAAACCTCTTGAAGTGGCGTGATTACACAAAC
>CAYSZA010000273.1:0-4119 GCA_964435275.1 uncultured Methanosarcinales archaeon
TCCAATTACCTAACTGTAGAATTGATTCGAATTTTAAGACATGCTCTTAGATAAGTGACATTAAATAGCTTTTTATCATAATAAAATATGGAAACCTGAGACAAGCCTCTTGATACTGCTTTTACGGCAATTGATCTACACTTTACTTACTTAAAAAATCTTGACAAGTAAGGAAAATTAAAGAACATCGGAATACTTGCCGGAAGAATTATGGCTTTTGCTACGAAATTTCAAAACTTTTGGAAATATGAATTCAAGCTACCCATTCCTGAAAATATCTGTTTCTAGAAGGATTGCATACTAAGACAACCCTCTAAATTGCAGTTAGCTTGTAATTTCCATTTTCTAGCCTCTTTCTCTGCCATTTGAGAGTTTTTCCATGAAAAAAACAGTTGTATTTTCCTTATTTCCAGTACTTGTTTTCCAGAAAAGCAATTGCTTTTCTTTCTTTCACTCAACAAATATATAAACTCCCCAAAGTATCTTTCATCCATGACCCTTGAGCCCGTGCATATGCATAAGATCTCGGAGCTTGCAAAAAAGATTGACCGCTCGTTTGAGTTTGAGGAGCAAAAAACGGCTGCGGATATCTATGCTTTACTTGAGGAGTTGAAGCTCGATGGGAAGGTCATTCTTAAAGCCATAGACAGGCTCTTTCGTGGGATTATAAGGACTGATTTAATGGCACAGGGCGAGGACCCGTATCCGCTTACTTACGCCTGCGACAGTGGAAGTACTAACCCAAAGACTTATGACAGCGGGATTTTTGTGGATTTCTGCCATTGCGGGCTGGCGCGAACACCTACTGATCTTGATATCCAGAGATGTAGAACAATAGTATGTGCTGCTTATTCTTCTTCCCAGAGGATATCCATACAGGCTACATCAGGCTGGGAAACCTTTGATGAAGAGTTTGGAAGGGCAAAACTGGTTACAATTGCTCCTGATGAGTTGAAAAGAAAAGCTCCTGATATGGTGCACAGTTTTGCCATGTACCTGGCGGAATCCGAGCACATCCTTTTCATGAAAGACAGGCTGGAACCTGAGAGCTTTTTCATTATGGACGGGCCTCTTTATCCCAAACAGTTAATGTACTGGATGGTGCTGGACGACGAGGAGGTAAAAATCCGGCAAAATGGCGATGCCCGGAAAATCCTCCAGAATTACATCGATATTATGGATCATTTCCTGGAAAACCGTAAGCCTGTGATCGGGTTTGTAAAAAACCCTACTGACGTGCAGATTATGGACAGTGTCCGGAAGAAAAAGGAAGCTTTCGACCTGCCCTGGATGCTTGACGCCCAATTTTTCAGAAATCTTCTCTCCCTCGAAAAAGTTGACAATTCATCAGGGCATTCCGGAAGGAACTCGAAAACTGGCGGGAAGAACGGCAGGCATACTGGTTCCAGTGCTTACATTACTTATACCAGCTGGTTTTTACAGCCCAACAGGTTTTATGAGAAACTGCTTAACGGGACTTCTCCTCTTGCAGCCATAGATCCTTTCCAGAAGGAACTCAGGCACAATTTTTCGCCTGAAGATTATGCCCTTTGCTTTTTCATGCTCTACGTACCTTACAAAGATGTGGTTTTCAAGGTCGAAGCTCCATATGGGCTTGTTAAGGACGATTTCCTTCGCATGCAGATTACAAAAAAAGTGCTCTTTGACCTTTCTTTGCATGGTTTTCCACTTACCCTAACAAAAGCGGACCATATTGCAAAAATCAGGAAGGTAGAGAGGCAAGAAATCGATAAATTCTTTGAAAATATGAATCCCGATACCAGTTATAATGATACTCGGTGGGGTAAGATGAATGAAATATGAAAATACCGACATTTTTACTTTTAATTCTTACAAACCGAAAAAGGAGCCGACTCCTGTGAATTCAGGAACGGAAGAAAATGCAGGTTCAAAGGAAAGCCCTGAAGAGGTAAGTGCCGAGGGCAGCAACGCGGAAAAGATTGTGAATTCCCTTGACCTTGAAGATGTTTCCGATCTGGTCACTCATGTGCTCACACCTGATATTGATGAAGAGTTGCAGGCATCCTTATCCGATACTCTCAGGAAAGATTATTTGGAGGATATCTCGGATGTTGTTACAGAAGCCGAATATGATACTCTTTCCGGCTCTGTTGAAATAGTCTTCAAATCTGATTCTCTATCTAAAACCGCTCCTGTATCTAAAACTGCCTCTCTGCCTGAAAATGTTTCTCTTCCTTTTCCAGACCTATCTCTCGAATCCGGAGCTTTCGGTCATTCCTCACGGGAAGCCCTTCCCTTTGAGCCCTTTCTCGAGTATGAAGATAACGCGCTGAAAGCTCTTCCGGTCTCAGAAGCTTTCGGAATTGTCACTACAGGCATAGAACCCCTTGAATTAACCCCTTCAGGGGCTGTAATAACCGGCTACATTACATCAGCCCGAAGGGATGAGATCAGGCTTGGAACATATGTTGTTGTGCCTTATGAAAATGGAGAAAAACTCTTTGCCAGAGTAGGGAAACTTCAGTACAGGCAGGAGTTTGTGGTAGACGATGCAACTGAGATTCACTCAAGGCGTATGCTCAGTGCCCGTGGAAATCCTTTAAACGAAGAAGATTACAAGTTCCTTGCCTGTCTTGATCCGCTCTGTATTCTCTACCTGAAAACCGGAAGCAAACTCAATCGGCGAATGGCAGACCGGATTCCCCACCCTAACACTCCTATCCTGCCTGTTACTGACAGACTTGAGGTCCAGACAGGGCTCAATATTCCTGAAGAAGGAATCTTTCTCGGCCACTTGAGCGTTGGGGGCGAACTTTTAAAAACCCATTCCGAACTCGAAACGGTTGCATATTACCTCAGAAACGACTATTCAATGGGTGACCCCCTTATCTTCAGGCACATGCTGATCTGCGGAAGCACAGGAACAGGAAAAACTTTCCTCTCAAAGAATATACTCCGCCAGTTCATGACTGAAAGCAACAGGTACAGGCTACGGAGTTCTCCTGACAAAGCCCGGAAAAACCCCTGCCTGGTAATTATGGACCCTCAGGATGAATATTCCCAGCTTTTCGAGGACAACGAGACTCTGAGTGAGGACGACAAATTCCGGTTTGAATCCGAAAACGTGACTTACGGCCGGGTCCTCTCTACAAAGGCTTTTGTAGCAAAGGTTGACGGGCAAAGGTATCCAGGGGACAAGTCAAGAGCCGAGCAGATTGAGTTTACAATTCCCTTTTCGCTTGTAGAATATAACTCCTGGCTTATTGCAGCAGCCGGAATGTCCGAACTCCAGTACATAGGGCTTGAGGTGCTTCTTGGGGATTTCTTCAGGTCAAGCATGCCCCATACTTACCTTAATTTTATCAACCATATTGATAATGAAGGTACTCGCTCCTACTATGTTGACAGCGGGAAGCTGCACGAGTCTTCGTATGACGGGATTGTGAGGCGAGTGAGGAACCCCTTCTTCTCGAAGGTTTTTGACCGGGATGCAACCTCAATTACCGAGCTTCTGGATAAAATCTTCAAGCCAGGACAGATTTCGGTTTTTCCGACCGAATATATAAGTGCTCCTAGAATCCGCGACCTTATAGTGCTCACAATTATGAGCCTGATTGTGGATAACAAGTTAAGTACAACTGGAGAAAAAGCTGTTAAGGATACTCCAATAATCCTGGCCCTGGATGAAGCCCACCGCTATCTCTCAAAGGCAAACGGGGAACATTCTCGCCTTATTATTTCCCGTTTTGCAGATGCAGCTCGCCAGGGCCGAAAAGAAGGTTTAGGGCTCTTTTTAATTACCCAGGATCCCCAGGATATCGACGATACGGTTTTTAAACAGGTAAATACAAAGCTAATCCTTAACCTCAATAACGATGCAGCTATCACGTCTCTAAAAGTTCCTAAAGAATACGAGCGTAGGATTCCCTATCTTAAGAAAGGACAGATGATAATCCATTCCCCGGACAACAGCGATATCGTGGAAATCGTCGGGCTTTCAAATTGTGTGGTCCGACATCGCTGATTTTCGGCGTATATAAAAATTAGCCTGTATCTTGGTAATTCTCGGCTGGAGGGGGGGTAGAGTTCAGGCATGATAAAGCTGATAGCGGAAAGAATATAAAAATCGGCAAATTT
>CAYSZA010000274.1:0-1336 GCA_964435275.1 uncultured Methanosarcinales archaeon
AGCCGCCGGAGGGACTCGAACCCTCGGCCTGCTGATTACGAATCAGCCGCTATACCGCTAAGCCACGACGGCAAATGCAAAGGAAAATAAGCAGACTTAAAATAGCGATCAAGAATTTAATTATTTCGCTCGGGCGGAGCTGTTTGCTTTTGCAGGAGGGTCCGGGTAGTCCTGACCTCCTTTAAATAATCTTGAAGTCTCTTAATACTTTTTACTCCTTTAAATGATCCTGGCTTCTATGCAGATATTATATTGGTGAGGGGCATACGAGCGGACTATTCTTTTTTCCAGAACATCGATTTTCCTTCCTGCTTTTTCCGCAGCTCCCCTTATGAGTTCGACAGAGCTTTCGAAGAGGTCATCATCAGGGGTTATTCCATAATAATGGATTATTCCGCCATGTTTTGTCAGGAGAACTGCAGAATCCAGAAATTCAAAGGCATTGTGAGGAAGATTCATAATCACATGGTCGGCAGTGCCTGCAAACTTCTTTGCTTCTTCCCTGGCGTCGCCTTCGATTGCTTCAATATTTTTCGCAGAATTAAGAATTATATTTTCCCTGAGATAATGCACGGCATCAGGGTTTTTATCAATTGCCAGGACTTTCGAAGGCTTTTTGCTTTTTGCGATCAGGATGCTGTAAGGGCCTACCCCTGCAAACATATCGACAACGCTATCCCCCTCCTTAATCCAGGAGAGAATTCTTGAGCGCTCGGTCGAGAGGCGAGGCGTAAAATAAGCCCGCGAAAGATCAACTTTATAGCGGCAGCCATATTCCCTGTGGACGGTTTCGGTTCTGGGCTCGCCTGCGACAACCTCAAATTCCCTTACCCTGAATTCCCCTATTACAGGCGTAAGAGGCTTGAGTACGGTTTTTATATTTGGCTGGGTCCGGAGAAGGGCCTCGGCGATTCTTGAGGCTTTCTGAGTATCGAGGTCGGATTCCTCCAGAAGAGCGATATCTCCTATTACCTCATAGGCAGGACTGAAACCCAGCAGGTCTTCAGGAGCAGGTTTTTTCTCCTGAAGCTTGAAATCGCACTCTTCAAGCTCAGTTTCTTCAGGAAAACTCTTCAGTTCGTCAGGGGCAGGCTCTCTGGTCAGGGGAAGATAAAGAAATACCTCATCTGCGCCTATTTTTACGGAATTGTCGAGAATTTCAAGCTCAAGGAGTATTCTTCTCACAGTTTCTCCTTTCTTTTTGGGGACTTTTATGCACTGCCTTTTCATGAAAAATCGACCTTTCGGAAGCCTAAGGCTATTCTTCTATTAATAAGCTATCTTAAAATTTGTCCGACTATTTCCCTAGCTGCTCATTTTGCTATCTCTAACTGCT
>CAYSZA010000274.1:1436-4102 GCA_964435275.1 uncultured Methanosarcinales archaeon
CTTAAAATTTGTCCGACTATTTCCCTAGCTGCTCATTTTGCTATCTCTAACTGCTGATCTGGCTACTTATTCAGCTCCTTATTCTGCCATCTATCCGATTGTTTATCTGACTATTTATCTGACTATCTATCCGGTGTTAAGTTTTTGAAGAATTATAAGTAAGTTTTCCAGTAATGGAAGATTTCTCAGAAACTTTGTTTCCAAAGGGATCATTAAGCCTGGACTTCATTTTAAGTAAGGTAAAAAACGCAGTTTAATTTTAAGGGGGTGCTAAAATTGGTAATGGGAGTGGGCATTAACCAGCTCAGGAAAATCTCACTTGGTTTGCAGGTTTCGACCCTGTTAACTTATATGCTTGGATTTGCTGCACTGAAGCTAAGCGGTTTAAAGAAGGACGGAATCCCGAGACACGGGAAGATAAACACTTTCGGGTACACACTCGGAGCCTTATCTCTACTTTATATGTTATACTCCGGAATAAGGCTTATAATTACCAGATCAGCTCCTGCAATTTTATATGTTCACGGGTTCTTCGGTCTTATAACTCTGGCTCTTAGCTCCCTGTTCGTAGCTAACAGGTGGAGATGGAAAACAGTCAGGAATATGAGGACTCTTGTAGTTTTGTTCCTTTCGACTTTCAGCGGAGGTGTTTACCTGTTCTCAAGGTTTTATAAGCCAGATGTGACATTAAGAAGACAACGGATTAAAAAACAATGGGTCAAACATTGTGTAATAATTAAAGCGAATTAAGAATAAAAATAGTTTGTAAAAGCATAAATTTGCTAGTATCTATCGGATGATTCTGATTCCTTTATTTTTCCGTTTTTGCTTAGCTTTCCTGAAAGCTGAAGTTTCGGTGGATCTGAGATTCAGGCCAGCTGAACTGGATGATTGTAATTAAGTATGAAGTACAGCCCAAAAATCACCAGAAATATCCCGCAGGTGTAGAGGATGTATTTATGCATCTTCTGGGAGAGCAGGTCTTTCCCACGGCTGAAGGACGCGGATACAACAGTAAACCAGCTCAGGTCTGCGGTCCAGTGCCCGAGCATGTAAGCTATTGCAAATATAATTCCCAGTTCATATTCCTTAAGTACAAGGGCACTACCCGCAGTCAGCCACCAGATCCAGAAATAGGGGTTTGAAATTGAAGTAATCAGGCCTATCAGGGTAGGGCTGGAAGTCAGTCTCAAGCCTGGGGAATTCTGAGAAATCCGTGCAGAAGAGGCCGTAACTCTGGCATCCTTTAAGGTAAGAAGCCCGAAGACAATAAGCGAAAACCCTCCTATAAGAAAAATTGCGGAAATTATGCAGCTGTTGACAAGTGAGGCAGCCCCGTAAAGAATCAAAACGTAGAGCACAAGTTCCACGATCACGTGCCCGAACATGACCTGTGGGCCTGCAAGCCAGCCTTTTCTCAGAGAGATCTCTATAGTTGCAAAAAGCATAGGACCCGGAACGAGTGCGCCTGTGAGCCCTACAGAGAGACCTAAAAGCAGAGCTTTCAAAATTTCAATTGTTAGCATTATAGATCAAAGGTTTTAAACTTCCAAGGCTAGTTTTGAAAACAAACCTTCGCACAGCTCTAACTAGTCGGATATATAAAATAAGTGCAAAAAATAAGGTATTTCTCTATATAGTAATAGAGAAAACGCCTGGATAAAAAGTAAGAATAAATTAGAGAATGATTTCGATATCCAGTTCTTCTGCAAGTTCTTTGTATCTATTTCGGATGGTAACCTCAGTAACCCCGGCCACATCTGCAACTTCCCGCTGGGTCCTGCGCTCGCCACAGAGAATGGACGCAATATAAATTGCAGCCGCAGCTACTCCTGTAGGGCCCCTTCCGCTTGTGAGTTCCTTTTCCGAAGCCTGTCTCAGGATCTCAACACTCTTGGACTGGACTTCTCCTTTTAGGTTAAGCCCGGAACAGAATCTTGGAACGTAGTCGATCGGTGAGGTAGGCATGAGCTTTAATGCCAGTTCTCTGGAAATAAAGCGGTAAGTCCTTCCGATTTCTTTCCGGCTGACCCTGGAGACCTCTTCGATCTCGTCAAGAGTCCTCGGAACGCTACACTGGCGGCAAGCAGCATAAAGCGCAGCTGCAGCAACACCTTCAATGCTTCTCCCACGGATAAGGTTCTTGTCCACAGCTTTTCTGTAGACGACAGCTGCGGTTTCCCTGACAGTTCTAGGGAGACCAAGAGCAGAAGCCATTCTGTCCAGTTCGGATAGTGCAAAAGCGAGGTTTCTTTCAGTTGCGTTACTTACACGAATTCTACGCTGCCATTTTCTTAAACGATAGAGTTGAGCACGATTTTTTGAAGAGATAGACTTCCCATAGGAGTCGCGATTCCTCCAGTCAATCATTGTGGAAAGCCCTTTGTCGTGGATTGTATATGTCATAGGCGCACCCACACGGGAACGCTTCATACGTTGATCATGATCGAAAGCTCGCCATTCAGGGCCTTCATCCACAAAATCGGCATCAATGACAAGTCCGCAGTCCCCACACACGAGCTCGGCTCGCTCATAGTCGTGAACGAGGTTTCTGCTACCGCATTCTGGACACACGGCCTTTTCGGTCTCAAAACTTTGCTCCTTTTGCTTTTCTTTGCGAGCTTTGATCATGGCACGTATTTTTTCCCTTTCAAGAGTGTCCGAAT
>CAYSZA010000275.1:0-4095 GCA_964435275.1 uncultured Methanosarcinales archaeon
GTGCCCAGGAAAACTGCATCGAATTCGTCACACAGCTCGTCTAAGGTCTTGATCCTGCCGATTATGTAGTTAGGACTGAACTCGACTCCAAGCTGCTTGATATACTCGACTTCCTGCCGCACGATTTCTTTTGGCAGCCTGAACTCAGGAATGCCGTAACTCAGCACTCCGCCGGCTTTATGAAGAGATTCAAAAACTGTGACTTTATGGCCAAGTTTTGCAAGGTCTGCTGCGGCAGTAAGCCCTGCAGGCCCTGAACCTACAACAGCGACCTTCTTTCCTGTCGGCTCCGGAACTTCAGGAACCGTTACCCCTTTCTGGCGCTCATAATCGGCACAGAAACGTTCGAGCCTTCCGATAGCGACTGGCTGCCCTTTCTTTCCAAGCACGCAGAGAGCTTCACACTGAGTTTCCTGGGGGCAGACGCGGCCACAGATAGCAGGAAGAGCGTTTGTGCCTTTAATCTTCTCAATCGCCCCTGAAAAATCTTCCTCGCAGACCAGCTTGATAAAGCCTGGAATATCCACGTTCACAGGGCAGCCTTCCACACATTTTGGGTCCTTGCAGGAGAGGCAGCGGGAAGCTTCGGCAAGAGCATCTTCTCTCGTATAGCCGAGAGCTACCTCATTAAAGTTCTTTCTGCGCTCCTCGGCAGGCTGTTCTGGCATCGGGGTTCTTTCTTTTTTTGCGGCTTTTTCTCCATGTAATTCTTGCATTTTTCATCCCATCCTTATCAGTGCAGTCCGCACCTGCATTCCTCTTCGTACTTCTCCACGGCTTTTATCTCCTCGCCACGGTACATTGCCAGCCTGTTCATGAGTTCTACGAAATCAACCTTTCGTGCATCAAATTCAGGCCCGTCGACGCAGGTAAATTTCGTCTTTCCGTCAACTGTAACCCTGCAGCCGCCGCACATACCTGTTCCGTCGACCATAATGGAATTGAGGCTGACAAGGATTTCAACATCATACGGAGAAGCTACCCCGGCTCCGACTTTCATCATTATTGGGGGCCCAATAATCACGACTCTTGCAACCTCTTCCCCGCTGTCCAGAATCCTTTTCATGATGTCGGTCACGAACCCATGATGTCCTTTTGAGCCGTCGTCGGTTGCGATGTACAGTTCGGAGCTGGCGTTTTTCATTTCTTCTTCAAGGATTAGAAGATCCTTGTTTCGGGCCCCTATAATTGAAATTACCCTGTTGCCCGCTCTGGTATAAGCCTTTGCCTGGGGATAAATCGGGGCAACTCCTACGCCTCCTCCTACAAGGATGACAGTGCCGAGTTTCCTGATATCGGCAGGGGTGCCAAGAGGTCCGACAAAGTCTTCCAGAAATTCGCCTGCAGAAAGCTTTGCAAGCTGTTTTGTAGTCTTGCCCATCTCCTGAAATATTACAGTTACTGTGCCCTTGTCTGTTTCAAAATCGGCAATCGTGAGGGGAATCCTCTCCCCCATCTCATCAATTCTGAGGATTATGAACTGTCCGGCTTTCGCAGCCTTTGCCACGTCAGGGGCATCTATTACCATCCTGTGTACCGACGGGGCGATTTCTTCCTTTTTCAGTATTTTATATGCCATGAGATCACATTTTCCTGGATAAAAGCAATTTTGAGCGATGAACAGGTAAATTTTGATATAGCGGCCCTTCTCACAGATTTTTCTTTCTCCGGGATTTCTCCGCCTGGACGCTCTCCTTATACTGGTTAATGGAATATATATTCTCCCAAATAATTTTAATTATTTTGTCCTTCTGGATCATTTTTTGTTGAGTTATAATGCCATTTCTTTCAACGCTTCCTCTTTATAAAGAGCTTGGATATTCTTTAATTTTTTGACCATAGTTGCAATAATTTAATAAATCTAGTGAGTATAATTAATTAAGGGGTAATCCCTTAACAGGTTCAACCAGGAGGTGGATTGGCGGAGAGGTGGGATATAGCGAACCCGGTGCAAACATAGCTATGTGTACAACCGGATTATGATCATGCTTGAATTTGAAAACTTAAAACCTTTGCCTGAGAAAGAAATTAATCCGTTTATTGTTATGGAAAACTGGATAATTTTATTCTGGCAAACGAGTTAAGAGGAAAACGTAACTGAGATATATCTTTTAAGTATATGGGGGTTAAATAAATGCCTGAAGAAAGAAGAGAAGGTACAAAGGGAGAGAAATTAGAGAAAAAAGAAGGGGAAGAAGTAGCCGACGTTGATCCAATTCATCCTACCGAAGCACGGGGCGGCAAGAAGAGATCGCTCCTTGATACTTGCAAATAATTCTACTTACTTTTAATTTTAATTTTTACTTCTCGGTCTAAAAGAATTAAAAATCCGGGGATTGAAGAGATTATAGAAGGTATAGAGGGGGCTCTTGTGGTGCAGGAAGCTGATATCGATTCTCCCATCCCAATGGAAAAAGAGATCAAGGGTAGGAAAAAGCCTCTCGTAAGTTGTGATAAGTACGATGAGGAAGAACGAAAGGCTCTTTTTGGGGAAGAAAAAGATTCCTGAACATTTTTGGGACAAGGTATGGAATTGCAAAGGGAAGTTACTGATAGGGATCTTGATCGAATCTTTGTGTGCTTTTCCTTCCTTTTTAAGCAGCTTTTTCCTTTTTTACCTTTTTATTTCTTTGATTCCTTTGTTTTGCTTATTTCTTGATCCTTTTTGTTTTACTTTGTTCTCCTGATTCTTTTATCCTGCTTTATTTCTGATCTTTTACTTTGCTTTATTTTCCTGATCCCTCTATCGTGATTTAATTTCTTGATTTCATCACCGTTTTTCATGTTCTTGATTGTTCTCGCAAGCTTTATATGAACACATGGGCATATATCCATATAACATGCTTGAAAATAAAGTTAAGTTTTTTAAAGCCCTTGCAGACGGGACAAGGCTCACTATCCTTTCTTACTTGCTGGAGAATACCTATTGTGCCTGTGACTTCACCCCTCTTACAGAGAAGGACCAGACAACTGTTTCAAAGCACCTGAAAGTGCTCTTTGAAGCCGGGATTTTAAAGTATGAAAAGAGGGGTCGAAACGTGATCTACAGCATAAGGGATGAAAATACAAGGGCAATGCTACTTGTCCTTGGGATCGGAGAGGTAAGACCCTGCTGCGACAGCCCTAAAGATTCAGGGGCTTTCTCTAAGGACGAAACTGGGGATAAAGAAGAGCGTATTGGTAAAGAGAAGGTGAAACAATGGATGCAGATGAAAAAAAAGCAGTAATAAAAATGAAATACGGGGAAATTGCAATGGCAGGAGGCTCCTGTTGTGCTGGCAGTTTATGTTGTGGAGACTCCAGCTCCATCGAGCTTTCGAAATCTCTTGGCTATACTGACGATCAAGTCCTCTCTTTCTCGGACGCGAATATGGGGCTTGGGTGTGGCAATCCGACAGCTTTTGCGGAGATAAAACCAGGTGATGTTGTTCTCGATCTCGGCTCAGGTGCAGGATTTGATTGTTTCCTTGCAGCAAAGAAAGTGGGAAGCTCAGGAAAGGTGATCGGAATTGATATGACTCCGGAAATGCTTGAAAAAGCAAAGGCAAACGCCCTTAAGTACGGCTACTCAAACGTTGAGTTCCGATTCGGGGATATCGAAGCCCTTCCGGTTGAAGACAAATCCGTAGATATCATTATCAGCAACTGTGTGATTAACCTTGCTCCGGACAAAGAAAAGGTTTTTAAGGAAGCTTTCAGGGTTTTGAAGTCAGGAGGCAGGATGTATCTTTCGGATATGGTACTGCTGGCTGAACTTACTGAAGACCTGAAAAATGATAAAGACTTGCTGGCAGGCTGCGTTGCAGGTGCGCTCTTAAAAGAAGAGTATCTCAGGCTTTTGAAAGCAGCCGGTTTTTCGGTTGAAATCCTGAGTGAAGATTCGGAAATAAGTGAAAGGCAGTACGGAGGACTGCCTGTGGAAAGCTTGAAATTGATGGCATGGATAAACTGAAAACGTGGATATGAAAAAAGATTTTTATCTTGCTTCTTCCTCTTTATTTAATCTTTTTCTTTGTTTAACTTTTTCTATTTATCTAGCTTTTTTCTGTTTATTAATTTTTTGTCTATCTAACTTTTACTGTTTATTCAGCTTTT